>CAIKZV010000629.1 GCA_903831925.1 uncultured Burkholderiales bacterium | reverse complement strand
GTCGGCTGCGGTGTATCGCGCCATCATGCCCAGCAGCACGCTCTTGCCAACGCCGGAACCCGCGAACAGACCGAGTCGCTGGCCGCGACCGACGGTCAGCAGTGAATTGATGGCGCGCACGCCGGTATCGAGTGGCTCGCGCACCCGTGCGCGGTGCCTCGCATTGTTCGGACGCGCCAGGATCGGCGCGCGCTCGCTGTGATCGAGCGAGCCCAGGCCGTCGAGCGGGCGCCCGAGCGCATCGACCACGCGCCCGAGCAGGGCTTCGCCATTGGGCAGCCAGCGCGAGCGATCTTCGGCGCGACGCCAGGGATGATTTGCGCCCAGCAGCGTCGGTGTGACGATCGGATCTTCGACGGGCACCACTTGCGCACCCGGGCGCAGTCCGACGGTTTCGGCCAGTGGCATCAGAAAGAGCCGATCGTCCGAGAAGCCGACAACCTCGGCGTCGACCGCAGCGCTGCTCTCAGGGGAAATCACGCAGATCGAACCGACCGGCAGACGCAGCCCGCTGGCCTCCAGAACCAGACCGGCCACCCGCGTGAGTCGCCCGGTGACAGTCTGTCGCGAGCCGCCGGCGGCACAGGTGCGCAGGTTGTCGAAGAGCTTGCTCCAGTCGTGATCGGTGGCAAGCCTTGCTGCGGCAGGTGTCGAATGGATCATGTCTCCACCCAGGTGTCATCGATGCCCAGCGCAGCAATCGAGCGTTGCCAGCGAGTCTGCAAGGTCGCGTCGACCGTTGCTTTCGAGGTGTCGATCAGACAGCCGCCGCGAGCAACCCTCGGGTCAGGCATGAGTTGCGCGCCGCGCGCGCTCAGCAGTGGCGTCAGGTGCTCGTTGAGCAGTCCGGCATCGGCCGGATTGACCCGGATCGTCGGGCGGGCATTTTCATCGGTAATCAGCGCAAGGGCATCGGTCACCGCGGTGACGATCAGCTCGGGATTGATGCGCAGCGCAACGCCCACCGCACTGCGGGCGATTTCGACAGCCAGCATGGTGATCTCGTGGGCCGCCGACTCCTGAATGCCGGCCAGTTGCGCGGTGAGTGCACCCAGCAGCTGATCGCCCTGTTCGGCGATGTTCTGCAGCTGGGCGCGCAGTGCGGCAGCTGATTCTCGGCGGGCCTGCTCAAGGCCCAATGCCCGGCCGTCACGCATGCCGTCTTCATAAGTGGGCTCTGGCGGCTTTTCTTCCGCCGCGCGTCGATCGGCCGCACTGCGCCGGTCGTTGCCGTTGCGCCGGTCGCCTTCGATGGTCTCGGGTCGCCAGGGCGAGGCACCGATGACATCTTCGGAGAAGACGATACGACTAGACGAAGGCATCTTCGCCACCGCCGCCTCCGATCGAAATTTCGCCGGCATCGGCCAGTCGTCTGATCACTTTCAGGATTTCCTTCTGTTGCGTCTCGACTTCCGAGACCCGCACCGGGCCGCGCGATTCGAGATCCTCGCGCATGGCTTCGGCGCCACGCTGCGACATGTTCTTGAGGAACTTCTCGCGGATCTCGCCCTGCGCACCCTTCAGTGCAATCACCAGGCCGTCGGCAGGCACTTCGCGCAACACCGTCTGAATTGCGCGGTCTTCCAGCTTGACCACATCGTCGAAGGTGAACATCTGGTCCTGGATGGCCTGAGCCAGGGTCTCGTCCGAATCGCGCACCGCATCGAGCACTTCGCCTTCGAGCTTGGTCCCCAGGCCGTTGAGGATCTCGGCGGCCACTTTCGATCCGCCAAGCGCCGCTTTCTTGAGCTTGTCGGCGCCGGCCAGGACATGCGAGAGCACGTCGTTGAGTTCGCGCAGGGCATTGGGCTGAATGCTGTCGAGCGTGGCAATCCGCAGGACCACTTCGCTGCGGATTCGAGGTGGCAGCTTCGACAGAATCTCGCCGGCATGGTCGCGTTCGAGGTGAACAAGGATCGACGCGATGATCTGCGGATGCTCATTGCGCACCAGCTCGGAGACCGACTCCGAGTCCATCCATTTCAGGCTTTCGATGCCGCTGGTATCGCTGCCCTGCAGGATGCGGTTGATCAGCAGCCCGGCGCGTTCCTCACCAAGCGCCTTGCGCAGCACCGACTTCACATATTCGTCGTTGTCGGCCACCAGCGAACGGTTCTGGCCTGCTTCTGCACTGAAGCGGTCGAGCACCGAGGTCACCTTCTCAGGCGGCACGGTGCGAATGCGGGTCATTGCCTCGCCGATCTTGTGCACCTCCTTGGGAGACAGGTGCTTGAAGACCTCAGAGGCGACTTCCTCGCCGAGGGTCAGCAGGAGGATCGCGCTGCGTTCGAGTCCCTGGTCATCCATGAGTATCTGGTGTGCCGGCTGACGAAGTGAGTGTGAAGGAAGAGGTGTTCAAAGGGTCTGCAGCCTGGTCAGGTGTTGACCCATGAGCGCACGACGTTTGCAACCGTCGCCGGGTTATCACGCGCCAGTTGCATGAGGTTTTCGGGCGGGCCGCCCGGCAGCTGAATCGGGCTCATGCCGGCTGCGAGCGGGGCGGGCAGGGCGATGTCATCACCCACGACCGCCGAGGTGCCGCCTGAAGCAGGGCTTCCCGGCAGCGGCGCCGGACGCTTGAGCGCAGGCTTGATGACGCCAAAGAGTGCGAGCAGGCCGAGCAGCACCAGTCCGAGCTGCAGTCCGATGCTGCGTGCGAGCGCCACGACATCCGGGTCTTTCCACAGCGGGATCGCTTCGACTTTCGGCACTTCTTCGATCGAGAAGGGCGCATTGACCACATTGAGTGCATCGCCCCGGTCCTTGTTGAAGCCGATCGCATCGCGTACCAGCGACTGGATCTGATCGACATCCTTGGGTTCGAGCGCGGTGTAGGTGACCTTGCCCTCTTCATCGACCGTGCGCTTGTGATTGACGACCACCGCAGCGGTCAGACGCTTGACCGTCCCGCTGGCATTGCGAACCACCTTGACCGTTTTGTCGACTTCAAAGTTAGTGGTCGACTCGCGACGTGAATCCTTGCCTGCCTGCCCGCCAGCGCCCTGATTCTGCGACAGGGACTGCGCTGCACCGTTGACCGGCGAGGCGGCCGCGGTGGGAGGCTGGTTCGACATCGCGCCAGGCACACCCGAGGCGCCAGCGGCGGTGCCAGCTGCCGATTCATTGACCTGCTGGCTGCGGATCGCGGCCGGCTCGGTGCCCTGGTTCGGGCGGTATTGCTCGGCGGTCGACTCGGACAGCGTGAAATCGACGTCGGCGTTGACCTGGGCCTTGACGTTGCCGCGACCGACGATCGG
Organism: uncultured Burkholderiales bacterium; assembly: GCA_903831925.1. Taxonomy (GTDB): domain Bacteria; phylum Pseudomonadota; class Gammaproteobacteria; order Burkholderiales; family Burkholderiaceae_E; genus UBA4615. The sequence continues at coordinate 4,862 of CAIKZV010000629.1, read as the reverse complement.
CTCGACAATTTCGAGGATGCGAGCGATGTACGACTGTTCCATCGAGCGCAGATACTGGAGTTGGTTCGAGTCGAGACCGCCAGTCTGGCCGGGTTCGGCGGCGCTCGACAGCAGCGCGCCCGACTGGTCGAGCACGCTGACATCCTTGATCGACATCTCAGGGACCGAGGAGGCGACCAGATGCACGATGCCTGCGACCTGCGAGCGCTCAATCGTGCGGCCGGGATGAACCGTCAGCAGCACCGACGCAGAAGGCTTTTGCTGCTCGCGAAAAAAGCCGTTGGCGCTCGGCAGCGCAAGATGGACCCGGGCGCTCGACACCGCCGACAAGGCAGTGATCGATCGAACCAGTTCGCCTTCGAGGCCACGCTGATAATTGAGTCTTTCCTGGAACTGGGTGGTGCCGAACTTCTGGGTCTCGACCAGCTCGAATCCGACCGTGCCGCCTTTGGGCAGGCCCTGCGAGGCCAGGCGCAGGCGGGTGTCATGGACCTTGTCGGCCGGGATCATGATCACGCCACCACCCTCGGAAAACTTGTAGGGCACGTTCATCTGCGAGAGCGCCGCAACCACTGCGCCGCCGTCGCGGTCCGAGAGATTCGAAAAGAGAACGCGATAGTCAGGGGTTCGCGCCCACATCACCGCTGCCGCAATGATCGCCGCCATGGCTGCTGCGCCAACCGCGAGCATCAGCTTGTTGCGCATTGGCAAAGCGCCAAAGGTGGTCTGTGATTCGTTAGCCATCGATTGATGTCAGAAGGGATTTGCCGGGTTGGACGGACTGCATGCTGTCGACCATTGTGTCGGCCCTGATGCCGAACTTGAGTCCGATAAGCGGGAGATGCACCGGGGTTTTCGACGCTTAAGTTTCCCGCCATCTCCTTACGATCCAGGCTTCCACTTTCCCCTTCTTCTCATGGGAGCCGATCATGGATGTCAGGATGACCACCGGGCTGTTGCAGTCGCTGCAGGGCGCAGTGCAGTCGGGATCGCCGGTTGCTGCGCCCAAGGGCGCGGTCGCAGGGTCGTCCTTTGCCAATGCATTGGGCGACGCGCTGAAGTCGGTCTCGCAGACGCAGCAGCAGTCGTCCGAATTGCAGAAGCAGTTTCAGACCGGCACGGAAGGGGTGGGCATCGAAGAAACCATGCTCTCGATGCAAAAGGCGCAGATCGGCTTTCAGGCAGCCCTTGCCGTGCGCAACCGACTGGTGTCGGCCTACACCGACATCATGAACATGTCGGTCTGAATCATTGCCCTGGCGTCGCGCCAGGGTGGGGATCAGAACAGAACCGGCTTGCGGGCCCGAGACCGGGTCTGCGCAGCATTCACGTACACCTGGATTGCCCGCGCGGCCGATGAATCGAGGCCGACGAACTCAACACCGACACGCGCGATGCGGCTGCCCAGCGGCCCCTGGAGCTTCGTGCTTTTGACCCGCAGATGACAATTGATTGCGGGAACACCGGCCAGCTCGATGCGGCAGGACTGCAGAATTGCGCCGCGGATCGGGGGAGCCGAATTGCGCCACTGAAAGGCCATCCCGGAGGCCGAGAGGTCGAGGACCGGCGTGCGCCACTCCTTGCTGCCGGCAATGGCCTCGCGCACAAAGAGGTGAGCAGCGGCCTCGCGTGGTGGAATCACCCGAAACGCATCGCGCCGTTGCAGACGCACGACCGAACTCGGTGCCTTGGCCTGGAACTTTCGCGCTTCGACATCGACCCTGAGCGGGCTGACCTCAAACTGCAGCTTGACCTGAGCCATCACTGCGACCGCGACCACCGGGCTGCCCGAACCGAAATTGGCGCGGTGGATCTGCTTCGGCAGGATCTCGAATTCGAGGTTGTCGCGAGCCGCGTCATAGGCCAGCAGCCGTGATTCGAGGCATTGCTCGGCGTCGAGATTGTCGTAGATCGAGACCTGATCGCCGGTGCTCACCAGTTCGGCCAGCAGCCGAGCGCGCTCGGATGGTTCGGCAATGCTGTAATCGCGCAGCACGCGGTCATCGGTCTCGGGTCTGTGAAGAGCGGTCATATTGGCTTTCGATTCTGTCGGCAAACGTGTTCAGGCGGCCTTTTGCGATTCGCCGGTGCCGGGTGCGCCACCGAAAACCATCGTGTCGAAACGTTCGGTCCAGGGGTAAGCCAGCCGTCTGACATGGGCTTCGTTCTGGACGATCTGGCGCATCAGCTTCATTTTGGCGCTCTGGTCCTTGCGTGACAGCACGACGCGCGCATTGAGGCGGCGCACCTGCTCGATCAGCAGTGCGCACTGGGCCTGCACCGTGTTGACAGCATCCCAGTCGCTTTGCAGCGCGGCCGAGAGCATGTCGTCACTGGCGCGCTCGATCGCGGTATACAGGCTGATCAGTCGCGTGATTTCGGATTCGACGAAGGCGAGTGTCATGCAGCCTGCCTGATCGCCTGCTTGGCTTCGGACGGGGTTGCTTTGGCAGCGGGCGAAATCGAACGCCAGCCGGCATCGATTTCGCTGAGCAGACGGGCCACCTCTGCATAGGCGGCATCGTCATGTTTGAGGTGACCCTGCAGCAGACGGCGTGCGCAGTATTCGTAGAGCTGGTAGAGCGACTCGCCCATCTCGCCAACCGAGCGGTTGACTGCGACCTTCAGGCCTTCATCGACCAGTCGGATGGCTTTCGAGGACGCCTGGGCCTTCATGCCGATGTCGCCCTTGGCAAGCGCCGCACGGGCCTGGCCGATCGCTGACAGCGTGCCCGAAAACAGCAGGCAGATCAGTTGGTGTTTGTCTGCACCGAGCGCCGAGCTTTCAGCGGCAAGGTTGCGGTAGGCGTTTGTGGCTTTAGCAGCGAGACCGAACATGATTGCGTACCGTTTAAGGACCGTGATGATTAATTAACGGCAGCCAAGGTCCAGGACTTTAGCCAGGTTGACGATTTTTTTTGCCTTATTTCGGCAGCCCGGCCAGGGCGCTGGTGAGCTGTGAACTGCTTTGCTGGGCAGCAGCGAGTTTTGCGTCCAGGGCGCTGTATTGCTTCAGAAGGGCAGCCTGGCGCGAGTCCAGGCGAACCTGCATCGAGTCCTGTCGGGTCTGGTTGTTTTTCTTGCGTGCAGCCCAGTTGTCCGAGGCCGCGGTCAGCGAGCCGCTGGTGCCGGTCATGCCGTCGGCAAGTGTGCGAAATCGCAGCATCAGGCCCTGGGTCGTGCTGCCGTCGCCGCCACCTGTGGCCGCAAACAGCGCCTGAAGATTCGAGGGCGTGCTCGCAGCCGAAGCGAAGGTGCTTGCATTGAGCGTGATCGATCCGTCGCGCTGCAATGACATCCCGGCATCGGCCAATCGGGTGAGGCTGCCGCCGGTCACAGTGTCGGTCACGATCGAGCGGATCTGCTGCAGCATGGTCACTGCCGACCGATCGGCCTGCAGGGGGCCTGCGGTCTTGCTGGCTTCGTCGTAGCGGGTGCCTTCCGACAGAATCTTGTTGAGCGCGTTGTAGGCGTCGACAAACTTTTGCGTTGAGGCTTTCAGCGTGTCGGTATCCGACTTCACATTGATCTGCACCGCCGCCGTCGTGACCTGGTTGAAGGTCAGATCGACGCCATCGAGCGCGCTGGCGACGGTATTGGTGTGCGAGGTCAGCGCCAAGCCGTCGATGGTGTAGTTCGCATCGAGTGCGCGCTTCACCATCGTCATATTGCTGCCGGCACCCGCGGTTTTGGTCGGGTCGAAAGCCAGCGCCGAGAGCCCTGATGCATCATTTGAATTGCCATCTGAATCGGTGGCGGTCATCTTGAAGGCCTGATCGGCGCCGGTGGTGCTGCTGCTTACGAAGAGCCGCACCCCATCGCCGTCCTTGACAATCGAGGCCTTGACGCCGGCGCCGGCGGCATTGATCGAATCGCGGACATCGGCAAGGGTTGCACCGGCCGCGATCGTGATGGATACCGCCGCAGAACTGCCCGCGGTAAAACTCGTGGCGCCAGTGGGTTGCGTGCCGAGCTGAATCTGCAGGGTGCCGCTGCCCACGGTGGTGGTCGACGCTGCATAGCTGGCGCTGGCCACATTCTGCGCCCCCGCCAGCTGTTGCACCTCGATCGAATTCTGGCTGACGGCGGCGCTCGAGCTGGCAGTGACCGAGACCGCATCGGTATTGGAACTGCTTGCAGCGACCGCCTTCCAGGTGCTGAGCTGCGCCAGATTATTGGCGGCATCGCGAAAGGTGGCAATTGAACTCGACACCTTGCCGTAGGCCGAGATCTTGGTGGTGATCGCGGTGGCGTCTTTTTTCAGGGCAGTCAGCGGCGCCGACTCGACCTTCATCAGGTTGGAGACGATCCCCTGGACGTCGATCATGCTGCTGGAGGTGATCGGTGAGGTCATGTCGGTGTCCTAAATGAAAACGCCGCCGTATCGGACAGTGCCCGAGTCGGCGGCTGGCGGGCCCGCAAGGGCAGGGTCGATCAGCCCTTCAGGAGCTGGAGCACCTGCTGGGGAATCTGGTTGGCCTGCGCAAGCATGGCGGTGCCGGCCTGCTGCAGGATCTGTGTTCGGGTAAGTGCTGCGGTTTCTGCTGCAAAATCGGCATCCATGATCCGGCTCTTGGCTGCCGACTGATTTTCCGACGCCACCTGAAGGTTGGCGATGATCGCCTCGAAGCGGTTCTGGACCGCACCATACGTGGAGCGCTCGGAGTTGACGGTTGTCAGCGCCGAGTCGATCGCAGAAATCATCGCCATGGCATTGCCGCCGGTCGTCCCGGAAATCACCCCGACGGTCCCGGTCACTGCGACGATGTTCGTTGCGGTGGCCATGTTGTTGGTGTTAAGCTGGAAGCAGTAGAGGCGGCCGTCGCCCTCCCACTTTAGCAGCGCGTACATGAGGCCGGTGG
>CAIKZV010000628.1 GCA_903831925.1 uncultured Burkholderiales bacterium | reverse complement strand
GCTGTCGCGAATGGCCATGAACGCGCGGCCAGTGGGTGAGCGGGTCAGGTTGTACGCCGCCAGCACCACCAGCACGGTGACGCCCAGGCACAGGTAGTAAAAGCCCGAGTCACTGAGCGGGCGGCCAAAGAGTTGAGCCTTTGCCAACATCAGACCTTCGTTGCCATGGGTCACCGATTCCCAGCGTGCGAGGATCTCCTCGACGATGAACGCAAAGGCCAGCGTCGCGATCGCCAGGTAAATACCGTGCAGGCGCAGCGCCGGCAAACCGGCCAGGTAGCCGATCAGCCCGGTCAGCACGCCGGCCAGCAGCAGGTACACCGGCAGCGGCACGCCGTGCTTGGAGGCCACCGCCGCGCAGTAAGCGCCGATCGCGAGAAAGGCCGCATGGCCGATCGAGACCTGCCCGGCTTGGCCGGACAGCACGTTCATCGCAACGCCGACGATCGCGTAAATCAACACGAAGACGATCTGGCTCAAGTAATACGGCGGCAGCAGCATCGGGGCGGCCACCATCACCAGCCCCAGCAAGGCGTACCAAATCTGGCTTTGCCGGCTCAAGAACAGCCGGTCGGCCTGGGCATGGCTGGTTCGAATGTGCGCGCTCATGGCATCAGACCTTCTTGATGGCATTGCTGCCGAACATGCCTTGCGGACGCCACAACAGCACCGCCAGCACCACGATGTAGGCGGCCACGTCCTTGAAACCCTCAGGCAGATAGAAGCCGGACATGGACTCCACGATGCCGATCACGATGCCACCCGCCACCGCGCCAGGAATGCTGCCAAAACCGCCCAGCACGGCGGCCGGGAAAGCCTTGATGCCGAGGAAACCCAGGTTGGCGTGGATCAAGGTGATCGGCGCCAGCAACACACCCGCGGCGCAGGCCACGGCGGCACTCAAACTCCAGATCAGCGAGAACATACGCTTGACCGGAATGCCCATGTAGTACGCCGCCAGCATGTTCTGCGAGGTGGCCTGCATCGCAATGCCCAGCCGCGTGAAGCGGAAAAACGCGTACAAGACCCCACACAAAACCGCTGTGGCGAAGATGATCGACAGGCTGTCCGACGACAACACCAACTGCCCCACATTCACGACACCGCCGGTGAACGGCGTCTCGATGCGCAGGTCGTCCGTACCCCAGATGATGCCAGCCAGCGCACGCAACACCAGGCCCAGGCCAATCGTCGCCATCACGATCGAGAACTGCGGGTAGCCCAGGATCGGTCGCACCACCAGCCGCTCGATCAGGCTGCCGATGATCGCCATGCAGACGATGCACATCGCGAATCCGATCCAGTAATTGAGACCCAAGGTCGCGATGAAGGTATAGGACAGAAAAGCCCCGAGCATCATGACCTCGCCTTGCGCGAAGTTCACCACCTCGGTGGCCTTGTAGATCAGCACGAAGCCCAGCGCGATCAGGCCGTACACGCAGCCCAGCGCCACCCCGCCGATCAACTGCTGCAGGAAATCAATCATGTGTTCCTCCGTTCCCGTCGGCCAGGGCCGGGGTGCTTGCGCAGCGCGCGAACAGGCCGTTGCGGGACGCCTTGTTGACCCGGGCGCCACACAGAACCACCGGCTGCGGCGCGTCGGCCCGCAGTGACATCGTCGGGCGCACGCTCATCGCCCGTCCAGACCCATCGCCGGAGCGGACCGATCGAGTCTTGCGGCCAGCGCCAGCGGGCATGGCCGTGCAGCGGCAGCGTTAGCCGATGGCATCGAGAGTCTCCGGCGATCGCTGCTGCGCCCAACACCAGGGGTCGCGGCAGTGCGGGAGTGCAGATTTTTGGGTCGAATCGCTAAGCGCATTTCGGGTTCAAGTTGTCCAACATGGTTCTGTCTGATCACACTGCCGGTCCGGCCTGCATCCAGCGGGGTCCCGGGCATGTTGGTCTGCATCGGAAGTGATTCTTGCGAAGGGCTCAAAGCCCGGCGGGATCATGCCACGCCTCGCACCCCGTGAACCCAAGCGGAAACCCGCACTTCTTGCCGATGCCTGGCGCGACGTCAAGCATCGGCGCGGGCCCCGCATCGGCAGGGTTCGGCATCGTTCGGCACTATGCTCGTAGCTCCTCGAATC
>CAIKZV010000627.1 GCA_903831925.1 uncultured Burkholderiales bacterium | reverse complement strand
CGTAGTCGCCACGGATCCACAGGGCGAGCGGCGGGCTGATGGCGTCGAACAGCGAAATGATCACCTGCGCGCCCCAGTAGGACATCTGACCCCACGGAAGCAGATAACCGAAGAACGCCTCGGCCATCAGGACCAGAAAGATCAGGCAGCCGAAGATCCAGATCAGTTCGCGCGGCTTGCGATAGGAGCCGTACATGAGGCCGCGGAACATGTGCATGTAGACGACGATGAAGAAGGCCGAGGCGCCGGTCGAGTGCATGTAGCGAATCAGCCAGCCCCAGGGAACATCACGCATGATGTATTCGACCGACTCGAAAGCCTTGGCCGAATCGGGCTTGTAGTGCATCGTCAGGAAGATTCCGGTGACGATCTGGAGCACCAGGACCAGCGTGGCCAGTCCACCGAAGAAATACCAGAAGTTGAAGTTCTTCGGCGCGTAGTACTCGGAGAGATGCGCCTTCCAGGTGGACGTGAGCGGAAAGCGTTGGTCGACCCAGCCGAGCAGACCGGTGGTGTCGATTTTCTTGTCGGCAGCTGCCATATGAGGATCCTTGACCGTCAGGCTTTCTTGTCGTCGCCAATCAGGAGGCGCGTGTCTGTGAGGTAGGTGTGCGGCGGCACATCGAGGTTGGCGTTGGCCGGCTTGTTCTTGAAGACCCGGCCAGCCATGTCGAAGGTGGAGCCATGGCAGGGGCACAGAAAGCCGCCAGGCCAGTCAGCAGGCAGCGAGGGCTGGGCGCCGGGCGTGAATTTTTCGCCGGGCGAGCAGCCGAGGTGCGAGCAGATGCCCACCACAACCAGGTATTCGGGCTTGATCGAGCGCGCCTGGTTCTGGGCATAGGGCGGCGTCGGCAGCTGATAGGGCTTGAGCGACTTGGGGTCGACGACTTCGTTTTCGGTGACCTTGAGCGACTCGAGCATCTCGGGGGTGCGGCGGACAATCCAGACCGGATTGCCGCGCCACTCGACCCGGCGCAATTCACCAGGCGCCATGCCGGAGATGTCGGCCTCGACCGGCGCGCCGGCGGCCTTGGCACGCTCGGAGGGCTGGAAGGTCGAGACAAACGGGATGGCACAGGCGGCAGCACCGATGGCGCCGACGGTCGAGGCGACCACAAGCGCGTTGCGGCGGGATGAATCGTTGAGCTCGTCGTGCTCGAAGGACACGCTCGAGGGGTGATCGGCCATGAAAACCTCGTGGAGACGAAAGGGGGCAGTGCTGACGCACGCCTTGAGAACGCAGAACGGGATTCTAGCTTATTGCGGCGCAGTATAGAAATCTCGCCACTGACGGCTTGGCAGGCGGGCGACGCCCGTGATATCAATCGCCACCTCGGCTATTCGCATCACCCACCCCGGCCGTTCATCGTGGTCATGGCCGCCAGGGCGGGTGACACTCAAATCACGGAGTTTTTGCAATATGAGCCTGCTTTCTGAATTCAAGGAATTCGCGGTCAAGGGCAATGCCATCGACCTGGCGGTTGGTGTGATCATCGGCGCGGCCTTCGGCAAGATCGTCGATTCGCTGGTCGGCGATGTGATCATGCCGTTTCTGGCGGCGCTGCTCGGGGGCAAGTTCGATTTCTCCAACCTGTACACCGTGCTCGGCACGGTGCCTGCCGGCGTGGCCAACAACCTTGACGCGATCAGGAAGGCCGGCGTGCCAGTGTTTGCCTATGGCAACTTCATCACCATTCTGATCAATTTCATTCTGATGGCCTTCGTCATTTTCATGCTGGTTCGTCAGCTGAACAAGCTGACCGCCAAGCAGGACGTGGTCGAGGCGCCGCCTGAGGTACCTGCCGCCGAAAAGCTGCTCTCCGAGATCCGCGACGAGCTGCGCCGCCGCCCGGCCTGAGGCAGGCCTGAGGTTGACCGGCGCGGTCAGACCGGATTCGGGTCGTCGACGAAGACGACCTCGAGTCCGAAGCGTTGTCTGAGACGCTCGCCGAGCGCCTGCACACCGTAGCGCTCGGTTGCATGATGACCGGCTGCCGCATAGATCACCCCGGCTTCGCGGGCGAGATGGGTCGTCCGCTCGGAGGTTTCTCCGCTCACATAGGCATCGGCGCCGGCATCAATCGCCTGCTGAAGGCTGTCGTGAGCCGCACCGGTGCACCAGGCGATTCGCCTGATCGGCCGGGCAAGCTCGCCGACCAGCAGCGGCGCCTGACCCAGGGTCGATGCCAATGAGGCCGCCAGGTCGGCTGCGCTGAGCACTTGCGCGAGCTCGGCCATCCGCAACAGGCCTTCCTTGCCGAACGCCTCGCCGGTCGGCCAGCCCATGCGGCGCGCAAGCTCGACGTTGTTGCCGACCTCGGGATGGACATCAAGCGGCAGGTGGTAGGCAAACAGGCTGATGTTGTTGGCCAGGAGCGTGGCGAGTCGGCGCCGGCGTGGTCCGATCACGCGAGGGTCCTCCCCGCGCCAGAACCAGCCGTGATGGACCAGCAGCGCCTGCGCGCCCTCGCGCACCGCAGCCTCGACCAGCGCCAGGCTGGCGGTCACACCGCAGACGATCCGGGTGACCTGCGGCGCGCCTTCCACCTGCAGACCGTTTGGGCAATAATCGGCGAATCGCCGGGCGTCGAGCAGTTCATCGAGAAACGCCGCGAGTTCGCCCCGATCGAGCGGTGCCGCACGGCCCGCTTCCTGCCTTCCGATCCCATTCCCGGTTACCGTCATGCTCAAGAAGCTCTGGTTGACATTCGCACAGGCCGTGGCGATCGGACTGGCCATGGTGTTTGTGGTGGCCACCTTGCGCCCGGAGTGGCTGCCTGCGCGACTCGCCTCACCGGGCAGCGCCTTGCCCGGCATCGCGAACCGGCCGGCGGGTCAAGCGGGCGAGGCGGGCCAGACGGGCGCCGATGCCGCCCGCAACACGCCGATTTTGTCATACAGCGCAGCGGCCGCCCGGGCCACGCCGGCGGTGGTCAACATCTACACCACCAAGGAAAGCCGCGTACCGCCCGACCACCCCTTTCTGAACGATCCGCTCTACAAGCGCTATCTGGGCGAGCAGCAGCGCAGCCAGCCGACCTCCAGCCTGGGCTCGGGGGTGGTGGTCTCGACCGACGGCACGATCCTCACCAATCACCATGT
>CAIKZV010000626.1 GCA_903831925.1 uncultured Burkholderiales bacterium | reverse complement strand
GGTCCTTGCCCTCTGGAGCGGCCTTGGCTATTACAGCCGCGCGCGCAATCTGCATGCCTGCGCCCGTGCGGTGGTGTCGCGCCACGACGGCGTGTTTCCTGACACTGCGCCGGCGCTCGAGGCTTTGCCCGGCATCGGCCGCTCGACCGCTGCGGCGATCGCGGCCTTTGCCTGGGGTCGGCGCGAAGCGATCCTCGATGGCAATGTCAAACGCGTGCTGTGCCGTGTTTTTGGCGTCGAGGGATTTCCGGGCGAGCGGGCGGTCGAACAGCGCTTGTGGGCGCTCGCCTCGAGCCTGCTGCCTGCAGCCGACGCCGACGGCATCGAGGCCAAGGGTATTGAGGCTTATACCCAGGGGCTGATGGACCTTGGCGCGACGGTGTGCCTGCGTGCGCGGCCGCGCTGCGAGCTGTGCCCGATGAGCGAGCGATGCGAGGCCCGGCGACTGGGGCGCGTCGCCGAACTGCCGACCCGCCGGCCCGCCCGGGCGGTCGATGTCCGGCTCGCCGACATGGTGCTTGTGCGCACCGACACCAGGGTGCTGCTCGAACGCAGGCCGCCGCGCGGCATCTGGGGCGGGTTGTGGAGCCTGCCCGAGTTCAGGGCGCCGTATCGAGAGAGCGAGACTGCCGAGGCCGGCGCCGATATCGCGGCGCAGGTCGCCGAATGGACCCGAAGCCGGCTCGGACTCGAGGTGAGCGCCGTCACCGGGCAGACCGAGGTCCGCCATGTGTTCACCCATTTCAGATTGCAGGCGCGCGTCTGGCGGCTGACCGCCCGTGGCGCCGCGCCTGCCGGATACACCTGGCTCGATTTGCGCGAGGCCGGTGAAGCGCCCTTGCCGCAGCCGGTCAGAACCCTGCTTGCCAAACTCGATGCGCCCGACTGAACCGAATCAGGCTCGATTCAGATGACCTGATGCTGGTGCAGCCAGCGATGCACGATCGACAGCCGTGCAACCGGCTCATCGAGAATCATCAGCTTGTGCTTGGCAGGCGCCGGGATCGGCATGAATTCGGCGATCCGGTTGGCGACCCAGGCAGCCGATTCGAAGTCGCAGGGCTCGGCGATCATGCGCCGCTCGGGGTCGGGCTCGCGAGTGCGCAACTCGTCGACGATTCGCCGGATGAGCATCACGCAATCGCTCATCTCATCGGGGATCGGCGTGAGGGGATCATCGGGCAGCAACTCGACCTTTGCCCTGATCAGACCGTTGGCGCCGACGGTGCGCTCGAGCACACGAAGACGTTGTCCGCCCACCGCGCGCAGCTGCAGCACGCCGAGCTGTTCCATGTCCCAGCCGCGGATGTGGGCGAGGCAGCCGACCGGTTCATGTTCGGCCGCCTCGCCGACCTCGCCGCCGCGCGTGATCAGGCAGATGCCGAAGGGCGCATCGCGCTGCATGCGCTCGCGAACCATGTCCATGTAGCGCGCCTCGAAGATCCGCAAGGGCAGCACACCGCCCGGAAAGAGGACGCTTGAGAGCGGAAAGATCGGCAGATCGTCGAGCATCGGATGCGCCTGCGGGGCTCAGGCAGTCTGCGCAGCGTTCTGGCGCACGGCCAGCGCACGGTGACGGGTGAGCACGGTTTCGGCCGCCTCGAAGCGGCGCGCCAGTTTCTCGACGACATAGACCGAGCGATGCTGGCCGCCGGTGCAGCCGATGGCCACCGTCAGGTAGCTGCGGTTTTCCTGCACATAGGACGGCAGCCAGGTCTGCAGGAAGTCGCCGATGTGATCGATCATCCGCTGCACGGTCGGAATTTCGCCCAGAAAGCTCGCCACTTCTGCATCAAGGCCATTGAGCGGGCGCAGCGACGGCGTGTAGAAGGGATTGGGCAGGCAGCGCACATCAAAGACCAGATCGGCATCGAGCGGTACGCCGTACTTGAAGGCAAACGACTCGAAGAGCACGGTCACATCGGCCTGATCAAGACCAACGACATCGCGCACCCAGTGACGCAGGACGTTGGGGTGCAGGTCGCTGGTGTCGATGGCCACACCGAGGTCCTCGACCGCGCTCATCAGTTCACGCTCGCGCTCGATCGCTTCGATCAGGGTCGGCGCCTGGCCCGGCACGCTGTTGCCGTGCATGGCCATCGGATGGCGGCGGCGCGTCTCGGAATAGCGCTGCACCAGTGCGTCGGTGCGGGCATTGAGAAAGAGCACTTTCACGTCGTGCCCGAACCGCCCGAGTCCGTCGATGATCTGGCGCAGCTCGGAGACGGTCGTGCCGCTGCGGGCATCGATCGAGACCGCGACCCGGGTGTAGTTCTGGGTATGCAACGAGGCGATCACTTCGAGCAGGAAGCGGGCCGGCAGGTTGTCGATGCAGAAATAGCCGTCATCCTCGAGCACGTTGATGGCAATCGACTTGCCTGATCCCGAGATGCCGGTAACGACCACGATGCGCATGCTCATTCCTGTGGGTTGTCGATGGCAAGCCGTTGGCGTGCCATGAACTCGAGCTTGCTGTCGATGCCGCGCAGCTGGAGGATGGTGTTGCGAACCGCTGCTTCAGTGAGCACGGCAAGATTGCGTCCGGCCGCCACCGGGATCACCACCTTACGGATGTCCAGGCCCAGCACGTTCTCGGTCAGGTCTTCGAGCGGCAGGCGTTCGTATTCGTCGTCATGCGTGCTTCGCCTGAGCAACTGCACGATCAGCTTCAGGCGCATTTTTCGGCGCACGGCGGTTTCACCGAAGATGGTCTTGATATCGAGCAGTCCGAGGCCACGGACCTCGAGCATGCCCTGCAGCAGCGCCGGGCACCGCCCTTCGATGGCCGAAGGTCCGACCCGATGCACCTCGACCGCGTCGTCGGCCACCAGTCCGTGGCCGCGGCTGATCAGCTCGAGCGCGAGTTCGCTCTTGCCCAGCCCCGATGCGCCCGAAATCAGGACGCCGATGCCAAGCACATCCATCAGCACGCCGTGCAGCAGGCAGGTCGGCGCCAGCGCCTTCGAAACCATTGTTCGCAGCAGCTCGATGGCCCGCGTGCTGCTTTGGCTGCACGACAGCAGGGCAATCGCGTGGGTATCGCAGGCTTGCACCAGTTCGGGCGGCGGCTGGCAGTCGACGGCCATGACCAGCGCCGGCGGTGCGCCCGCGGCCAGTTCCTCGAGAATCTGCTCGCGACGATGCGTGCTCACCCGCCGGAAGTAGGCGATTTCGGCCTCACCGACCACCTGCAGGCGATGCGGATGGAAAAGGTTGAGGTAGCCGACCTGGTCGACGGTATCGGCCGCCGGTACCGCTGCCTGGCGGTCGGCGCCAGAGCGCCCGCCGATCCAGGCCAGATCGAGAATTCCCGCCGAGTTGGTGACCAGTTCGCTGACGGTCAGGCCGCGCGATGCCGGGTCGATGTCGTGGTCGGCTTGCGGGCTCGTCGCGCTGTCGGAGGAGGTCGAAAGGGTCATCAAATGACTCTACACCCGCAGCGCTAACGAGCGTGTGTCAGCACGTGGGTCAGGCAGCCGGCCGGTAAGGCTCCCAGCCTCCCAGGAGCTGGCGGATCGGCGCGCTGTCGGGAGCGGTCATGAGCGTGTCGCGCACACAGGGATCGGACAGCAGTTCGGCCAGTTCAGAGAGGATCTCGAGATGCTCTTCGGTGGCATGTTCGGGTACCAGCAGAAACACCAGCAGACTGACCGGCAAGCCGTCGGGGGCATCGAAGGGAATCGGCTCGCTCACCCTGACCACCGCGGCCATGGCTTCCTTGAGACCCTTGATACGGCCATGCGGAATCGCGACCGCCTGACCCAGGCCGGTCGAGCCGAGCCTTTCGCGGGCAAACAGGGAATCGAACACCTTGCCCCGCTCGATGCCGTGTTCGTTCTCGAACATGAGCGCGATTTGCTCGAAGAGTCGCTTCTTGCTGGTGCTCGCTACATTCAGCAGGATGTTTCTGGCTGGCAGGAGCTTGGCAATTCGGTTCATCAGTCTGGAGCCTGAGACGGCCGGTTGTTGCGGTGCAAGTGGCGAATCAGACGTGCCGGAAGCGCACATCGCACGCAAGTATAGTCACGAAACTGTCTTTGTGAGCGTGACGGATATTGCGCTGCGCAAAACGACACTGCACCGCAACAACTTCGGGTCAGGCGACGTCCTGATGTTTGATCGCTTCGTGATGGTGGTCCTGTCGCTTGTTCTTGTACTTCAGGACTTGCCGGTCGAGGCGATCGGCCAGCAGGTCGATGGCGGCATAGAGATCGGTATCGACCGCTTCGGCAAACAGATCCTTTCCCTTGACATGCAGTGTGACCTCGGCCTTTTGCTGAAGCTTGTCGACCCCCAGAACGACACTGACGTCGATGACCTGGTCGAAGTGACGCCTGATCCGGTCGAGCTTGCTCTTGACGTATCCGCGCAACGCGGGGGTGACTTCGATGTGATGCCCCTGGATGGAGAGATTCATGAATGCTCCTGACGATGGCATGACGTACTGCAAAGGCGGCAAAGCGGGCGCGGCGGATACCTCCCGGCTGGTGCTAGAGCGCTTTTCGCTGCTGGACCGGCGGGATTTTCATCGCTTCGCGGTATTTGGCCACGGTGCGACGGGCGACGACGATGCCCTGCTCGCCGAGGACTTCGGCGATTCGGCTGTCGGGTAGGGGGTTTTTGGCTTCCTCCGAGGAGATGAGTTGACGGATCAGCGCCCGGATGGCGGTGCTCGACGCCGAGCCGCCGGTGTCGGTGGCGACATGGCTGCCGAAGAAGTACTTCAGCTCGAGGGTGCCAAAGGGCGTCAGCATGTATTTCTGTGTCGTGACCCGCGAAATCGTCGATTCGTGCAAGCCGAGCTCATCAGCGATTTCCCGAAGAACCAGAGGGCGCATCGCGACCGCGCCATGGGTGAAGAAGGCCCGTTGCCGGTCGACGATCGCCTGTGCGACCCGTTCGATGGTTTCGAACCGCTGTTGGACATTCTTGATCAGCCAGCGTGCTTCCTGCAACTGCGAAATCATGCTGTTTGCCGCCGTTGATCGGTTGCGTTTGAGGATTTGTGCGTAGGCGTCGTTGACCTTGAGCCTGGGCATGACGTCGGGGTTGATGGCCGCTTCCCAGCCGTTGCGTCGCCGGCGAACGATGACGTCGGGCACCACATAGGCCGCTGCCTCGGTGGCAAAGCCGTTGCCGGGGCGGGGGTTGAGGCTCTGGATCAGCGCCTGGGCCGCGCGCAGTTCGTCGTCGTCGCAGCGGATGACGCGTTTGAGGCGCACGAAATCGCGGGCCGCCAGCAATTCAAGCTGGTCACGCACGATCAGTCCGGCCAGCCGGGTAATCGGGTCGATCTTTTCGCCGCGCCCGACCCGGTCGGCCAGTTGCAGCATCAGACATTCGGGCAGCGACCGGGCAGCGATGCCGCTCGGATCGAAGCTTTGCAGCAGCGTCAGGGCCCCGGAGAGTTCGTCCGGGTCGATTTCCAGCTCGGCCGGCAGGGCCTCGAGCACCTCCTCCAGGCTGATCCGCAGATAGCCGTCGGGGTCGAGCTCGTCGATCAGCAGGGTGACCAGCGCCCGGTCGCGCTGGGAGCAGCCTGTACCCACAAGCTGCTCGAGCAGATGCTCGCGCAGGGTCTCGCCGCCGCTCGAGACCTGGGCGAACTCGCGGTCGTCGTCGTCGCCGTCGGGGCGGCTCGATCGGCCTTCGCTGCTCCAGTCGAGGCTCTCGCCATGGCCGCCGCCATCGTCGCCGTCATAGTCGTTGCCCGAACTGCCCTCGAAGCTGTCGGCGCCGCTGTCGCCCGCCGGCTGGTCGGCCGAGGCGGCCTCGTCGGCCACGCTCTGAGTCTGGCTGCCTTCGGCCGGGCCCGGCCGGTCGAGCGAGCCGTTTGGCGATATCCGGGCGCAATCGGCCAGTGGATCATCCAGGCGTTCGAGCAGCGGGTTGTCGGACATCATCTGCTCGAGTTCCTGGTTGAGCTCGAGCGTGGAGAGTTGCAGCAGCCTGATCGACTGCTGCAGCTGCGGCGTCAGGGCGAGATGCTGGGTGAGTCTGAGCTGGAGCGATTGTTTCATCGCGCGACACGCGGGCGCCAGCCTGGCTCGGGGCTACATTCTGAATTCTTCGCCGAGGTAGGCCTTGCGTACACGCTCATCCTGGATCAGATCATCGGGTCGACCGGAAGCAAGAACAATACCATCATTGATGATGTAGGCGCGGTCACAAATGCCCAGGGTTTCACGGACGTTGTGATCGGTGATCAGCACCCCGATGCCGCGCTCTTTCAGGAAGCGCACGATGCGCTGGATTTCGATGACTGCGATCGGGTCGACGCCCGCAAAGGGCTCATCCAGAAGGATGAAGCGCGGTGCAGTGGCCAGCGCTCGGGCGATCTCGACCCGTCGGCGCTCGCCGCCCGACAGCGACTGGGCCGGGTTCGATCTCAGGTGCTTGATCTGGAGTTCGTCGAGCAGCGTGTCGAGCCGCTCGAGCAGCGTGCTTCTGGCAAGCGGACGACCATCCCGGTCGACCTGGAGTTCAAGCACTGCCTGGACATTCTCCTCGACGGTCATCTTGCGAAAGACCGAGGCTTCCTGCGGCAGATAGGACAGCCCGAGGCGGGCGCGCTTGTGAATCGGCAGCCGGCCGATCGGGGCCTCGTCGAGCTCGATGCGACCGGCGTCGGTCGGCACCAGGCCGGCGATCATGTAGAAGCAGGTGGTCTTGCCGGCGCCATTGCGCCCGAGCAGGCCGACGACTTCCCCGCTGGAGACTTCGATGGTGACGTCGCGAACCACCGCGCGGCCACCGAATGACTTGCGCAGGTGACTGGCGAGCAGCCGGCTCGGGGGGGCGGCGACGGGTGGTGTGGGGGCGTCCATCAGCGCGCCGGCGCCGCGGCGCCCGCAGGCAAGGCGGGTTTGGCAGTTGGGGTCGCTGACGGTGCCGAGGGCGCTGCGCCTGGCTCGCCCAGTCGCGGCTGGATCACGACCCGCACACGGCCGGCGCCGGGCGCCGGCGGGCCTGCCGGCGTTTGTCCGTCGACTTCGAACTGCTCGGTCAGGCTGTTGTAGACAATGACCGCGCCGTCGATTTCATCGACCACCCGGCTGCCTTCGAGCCGGCGCACCTTCGCTTTTCGGGTCAGCCGAACCTTTTCGGTCTTGCCGTCGTATTCGATGTCCTCGGCGTAACCTTCGACCCATTCGTCGACGCCATCGCGCTTCTGACGAAAGCTCGCCAGACGCCCGGTGGCGGTGCCGTGCTGGTAGCCCTCAGGATCCTGGGAGAGGATCAGCCGATCGCCTTTAAGGGTGATCGTGCCGCGCGTCAGGACGACCGCGCCGGTGAAGATGCTGATCTGCTTGAGATCGTCATATTGCAGTTTGTCGGACTCGACATTGGTCGGGCGGTAGCGGTCGGCCCGCTCGGCGAGCGCCGGTGAGGCAACGAACGCCGCCATCCCGAGCAGGATACCGGCTGCGAAAAAACGATTGATCGGACCGGCGTGGCAAGGCATGACGACAATCGGGGTCAGGGGCAATCAGGGCACCGCAGGCGCCTGCAGCACGGCCTGGACGCTGGAGTCTAACCGCAATTGACGGGTCCGGCTGTTCAGTTCCATGCCGGTGCCGGCGAGCCGGTTGCCGCCCATGATCACAGTGACCGGCCGGTCGGTGAGCACGATGTCCTGCTCGGCGAGCACGATCGCGAAGTCGGTCGTGGCGGCCATCGGCGGGCGATCGCCGACCGCGGCGCGGGTCAATACCACATTGCCCGAAAGCTGGGTCTCGTCGCTGCCATGAATCGCCCGGCCATGGTCGGCGACGATGGTGATACGCGGCTGCTGCGGATCGAGGCTGACCATCACCGGCGACTCGAAGACGATCACATCGTCGGCGGGCAGGTGCTTCATGGACCGGGCTTCGATTCGCAACGCAGGCTCGCCACGGGCGTTCATGGTCAGCAAGCCGAGGTTGTCGACGAAATAGTCGGGGTCGTTCGAGACGACCTTGGTGCGAGGTGCGCGCGCCATGTCCCGCTCGGCGATCTGCGACAGGTAATAAGTGAACAGCGCAAGCGTTGTCAGCAGGACGAGCGAAATGGCCGCCGCGGCGCGCTCCTGCAGCTGCGCCCTGATTCTGGTGCGTGCCATCGGCGGTGGGGGCGGGGGCGCGGTCGGCGGCGCTCAGGCCGTGCGGCCGTCGAATCGTCCGAGCGACGATTCGAGGCGGTTCTGGGCGCGCAGCACAAATTCGGCGAGTTCGCGGGCAGCGCCCGCACCGGCCGCTGCACTGGCGACGAAATGCGCGAGGCGTCGAACTTCCATCGCGGCATCGGGCACGGCGGCCGCAAAGCCGACTGCCTGCATGGCCGGCAGATCGGGCCAATCGTCACCCATGAAACCGGCCTGCTCGAGGCTCAGGCCGCCCTGCTCGCACAACTCACGCATGGCCTGTGCCTTGTCGGCCACGCCCTGCAGGACGGTATCGATCTTGAGTTCGCGTGCCCGCTGAGTGACGATCTCGGAGCGCCGTCCGGTGACCAGCGCCACCCGGATGCCCGCCTGCTGCAGCAGCACCAGTCCGAGTCCGTCGCGCACCGAAAAGCGCTTGAAGAGTTCGCCGTCAGCGCTGATCAGGATGCCGCCGTCGGTCAGGGTGCCGTCGACGTCGAAGGCCATCAGCCTCACCTGAGCGGCCAGGGCGAGTGCCCGGGCATCGCCTGGGCTCGACCGATCGATGAGCCGCTCAGACGACACGGGCGATCAGCAGATCGTGAAGATGCAGCGCGCCGACCATGCGGCCGTCGGCGTCGACGACCGGCAGCTGGCTGATGCGCCGCTCCTCCATGCGCCGCACCGCCTCGACCGCCAGCGCATCGGGCGCGATCGACGTGGGCGTACGGGTCATGACCTGGTCGACGGTGAGGTCGCCGAATTCGGTGGTGCGTTCGAGAACCCGGCGAAGGTCGCCGTCGGTGAACAGACCCGCCAGGCGCCCGTCGGGGGCGACCACCGCGGTCATGCCCATGCGTTTTCGGGTGACTTCGAGGATGGCTGCCGGCAGGCTCGCGCCGCTGGGCACTGTGGGCAGGGCATCGCCGGTCCGCATGACATCGGACACCAGGGTCAGCAGCCGGCGACCGAGTGAGCCGCCGGGATGCGAGCGGGCAAAATCGTCGGCATTGAAGCCCCGGGCATCGAGCAGTGCAACCGCCAGCGCATCGCCGAGCGCGAGCGCTGCGGTGGTGCTGGCGGTCGGCGCCAGATTGAGCGGGCAGGCTTCGCGGTCGATGCGGCCATCGAGGTGGACGTCGGACTGGCGCGCCAGCGGTGAGTCGGGGTTGCCGGTGATCGAGATCAGCTGCGCGCCCTGGCGCTTGAGCGGCACGATGATCGCAAGCAACTCGTCGGTGTGTCCGGAGTAGGACAGGGCGATCACGACATCGTCGCGGGTGACCATGCCGAGATCGCCATGGCTGGCCTCGGCCGGATGCACGAAAAAAGCGGGCGTGCCGGTGGAGGCCAGCGTGGCCGCGAGCTTGCGCGCCACATGCCCCGATTTGCCGATGCCGCTCACCACCACCCGGCCCTTGCAGTCGAGGATCAGTCGACATGCCGCCACGAAAGACTCGCCGATCCGGGCGATGAGCGAGGCCACAGCATCGGCCTCGATGCGCAGCACCTGACGAGCCTGGTCGATCATCCGCTCGTCCGTTGGGGGGCTTGACTGGCTGGCTACAATGGCGGCGGGCATCGCGCCAGTATATCTTGGGCCTGCGCGTGGGCCTGCGCGTGGGCCTGCGCGTTGCCTGCGTGCCGCCAACGCCTGGACTTGGACTTGGCCTCGGCAGTCGTCAACCATCGGTCACCCTCCCGGCAGTCGCCACCTTAGCCCCTCCTTAGCCGCCCAACCATGCTGACCGCCCTCGAGGTGACCCTGCTCCTGCTGGCTGCAAGCATCCTGTCGGTGCTGCTGCTGCGTCGGCTCGGCATGCCGCCGCTGGTCGCCTATCTGCTGGTCGGCGTGGTGCTCGGGCCGTTTGCCGCCAACCTGTCGGCCAGCTCCGATGCGATGCATAACCTGGCCGAGCTGGGCGTGGTCTTTCTGATGTTCACGCTCGGGCTCGAATTCAACCTGCCCAAGCTGAGCGCGATGCGTCATTTCGTGTTCGGGCTGGGCTCGGCGCAAGTGATTGCCACGATCGCCTCGGTGGTGCTGGTCTGGAAGCTGCTGAGCCTGCTCGGACTGTCGGCACTGGTGCCACCCGAACTCGACTGGCGCGGTGCGCTGGCCTTGGGCGGGGCGCTCGCGATGTCGTCGACCGCGCTGGTGAGCAAGATGCTCGCCGAGCGCCACGAACTCGAATCCGAGCATGGCAAGCGGATCTTCGCGGTGCTGCTGTTTCAGGATCTCGCCCTGATCCCGCTGCTGATCGTGATTCCGGCGCTCGGTGGCGGTCAGACCGACTGGTGGTGGTCGATCGGTTGGGCCCTCGCCAAGGCGGTGGTCCTGCTGGTGGTGCTGCTGCGCTTCGGCCCGCCGCTGATGCAGGGCTGGTTCCTGCGGGTGGCCCGGCAGCGATCGCATGAGCTCTTCACCCTGAACATGCTGCTGGCGGCGCTCTTTTTTGCCTGGTTGACCGCCAAGGCCGGGCTGTCGATGGAGCTGGGTGCCTTTGTGGCCGGCATGCTGATCTCCGAAACCGAGTACCGCTATCAGGTCGAAGAAGACATCAAGCCGTTTCGCGACATCCTGCTTGGGCTGTTCTTCATCACCATCGGCATGAAGCTCGATCTCGGCGTGGTCCTGCACTCCTGGCCGATTGTGCTGCTTTATGCCACCTTGCCGATCGTCCTGAAGTTCGCTCTGGTGGCCGGGCTGGTGCGTGCCATGCACGACTCGGGGCCGGTGGCGATC
>CAIKZV010000625.1 GCA_903831925.1 uncultured Burkholderiales bacterium | reverse complement strand
GGCGCCCAGGTGATCGAGCTTGAGCAACACATAGTCGCCGTTCGGGCCGCAGCCACGACCTTCCTTGATTTCCTGATCCATCGAGCGCGATATGAAATCGCGCGGCGCGAGATCCTTGAGGGTCGGTGCGTAGCGCTCCATGAAACGCTCACCGTCCTTGTTCAGCAGAATGCCACCTTCGCCCCGAACCCCCTCGGTGATCAGCACGCCTGCGCCGGCCACACCCGTGGGGTGGAACTGCCAGAACTCCATGTCTTCAAGGGGCAGACCGGCGCGGGCGGCCATGCCCATGCCGTCGCCGGTGTTGATGAAGGCATTGGTCGATGCGGCCCAGATGCGTCCGGCGCCGCCGGTTGCCAGCACGGTGACCTTCGACTCGAGGACCATCACATCGCCGGTCTCCATCTCGAGTGCGACCACGCCAACGACGGCGCCTTCTGCGTCACGGATCAGATCGAGTGCCATCCACTCGACGAAAAACTGGGTGCGAGCCCGCACATTGCGCTGATAGAGGGTGTGCAGCAGCGCGTGACCGGTCCGATCGGCAGCTGCACAGGCACGCTGCACAGGTTTCTCGCCGAAGTTGGCGGTATGTCCGCCGAAAGGTCGCTGATAAATGGTGCCGTCGGCATTGCGATCGAAGGGCATGCCGAAGTGCTCAAGCTCGTAGACCACCTGCGGCGCCATCTTGCACATGTACTCAATGGCGTCCTGGTCACCCAGATAGTCGGACCCCTTCACGGTGTCAAACATATGCCAGTACCAGTTGTCTTCGCTCATGTTGCCAAGCGATGCACCGATGCCGCCTTGTGCAGCGACGGTATGCGAGCGGGTCGGGAATACCTTCGACAGCACCGCGACGTTGTAACCGGCCTCGGCTAACTGCAAGGAGCAGCGCATGCCGGAACCACCGGCACCGACGATGACCGCATCAAAACGCCGCCGCGGCAGCCCGTTCGCGAGTTGATTCAGGACTTCAGCCAACTCAATTTCTCCAGAGAATAATGACCGCCCAGAAGGCGTAACCCGCCAATGCCACAACCGTCAGCACCTGCAGGAAGAGGCGCACACCAGTCGGTTTGATGTAATCCATATAAATGTCGCGAATGCCAACCCAGGCGTGCCACATGAGTGCAAAGACCGCCATGAGTGTTGCGACTTTCATCCATGCATTGGCAAAGAGCCCCGCCCAGGTGAAGTAGTTGAGCTCGGGGGTGAACACCACTGCGCCAAGCAGCACCAGGATGTAGACCAGCAGCACGACTGCCGAGATCCGTTGAGCCAGCCAGTCGCGCAGACCATAGTGCGCGCCGACGACGATTCGATTGGTCGTCATCTCAGAACACTCCAAACAGCTTGAGGGCAAACACCAGCGTCAGCAGCAGCGAGACACCCAGGGCAATCTGGGCTGAAAGCTGGGAGGACGCCTTCTCGATACCGACATGCCGGTCGAGCAGCAGGTAGCGAATGCCGGCGATCGCGTGATGCAGAAAGGCCCAACCCAGCACCAGCAGCACGAGCTTTCCGAGCACGCTGCCGACAATCGCGCGGTAGTTCATGAAACTCAGCTCGGAGGTGAGGCTTTGCTGAAGCAGATAGAGGAAAAACGGGATGCCGAAGAGAAACAGCAGGGCTCCGCTGATCCGATGAAGAATGGAGACGATGCCTGCGATCGGAAGCCTGTAAGACAGGATCTGGGATACGCCGATGTTGCGATACTGGGGGCGCGCCTTGCGGACGGCGAGGTCTGTCATGAGTGCCTCGAATCAGACTTAATCGTGGATAACAACGCGCCGGACACACAGACCTGCAGACCCACACGTTCTTCGGGACGCATTCTGACTGAAATTTCGCGGCGCACCAATTCTAGTTCAGCTCATTGCCGTAGTGATGTTCTCGGGTCAGGTACCAGCCGTGTCGCACTTCAACCGGTCGATCGCCATAAGTTGAAGTGACCCTCACCACCAGCAGCAAGGGCTCACCGGGCTTGACTCGCAGCAGCGGCGCCTCACCCGAACCGGCAGCGACCGCTTTGACCCGCTCGCTCGCACGGATCATCCGAACGCCGAACTCGGTCTCGAGAAGCCCGTAGAGCGGACCGGTATAGGCGTTGAGGCGCTCGGCACTCAAGCCCCTGAAAAGTCCGCCCGGCAGCCAGATTTCTTCGAGCACCGTGGGAACACCATCAAATTCGAGCAGCCGGCGGATCACGACCACGGTCTCGCCAGGCTTCAAGTGCAAAGCCCGTGCGATCTCCACCGGCGCGCGCATTCTGCGACAGTCGATGAAACGGCTTGCGGGCTGCATCGGCTCGCCTTCATCAGGGCGAAGCCGCAAGAACCGGAACTGGGCGAGCTGCTCCTGATGACTGGCCACGAAGGTGCCACGCCCCTGCCGGCGAACCAGCAGATTCTCGGCGGCCAGTGCGTCGATGGCCTTTCTGACCGTCCCCTGACTCACGCCATAGCGTTGCGCCAGCTCGCCTTCACTCGGGATGAGCTCGCCGGGCCGCCACTCGCCTTCGTGCAGGCTGTGCACGAGACGATCGCGTATCTGCCGATAGAGTGGGCTGAAGGTGACCGTGGACATCGTGCCATGACACCATGCCGGGCCACGCTTGTCTAGTAACTGATGTCTTATATAAGTTATAGCACTGGTTTGACAATGACGCAGTCGGCTTCTAAACTCGCTCGCGCATCCGTCAAACCATCAAGGAAACCTCATGACCAAGCCTGCCAAACGTGTCGCCATCACCGGGGCCGCCGGCCAGATCGGTTACTCCCTGCTGTTCCGGATTGCCAACGGCGACATGCTCGGCCGCGACCAGCCGGTCATACTGCAACTGCTCGAAATCCCCGACGAAAAGGCCCAGAAAGCGCTCACGGGCGTGATGATGGAGCTTGAGGACTGCGCCTTCCCGCTGCTCGCCGGCATGAGTGCTCATGGCGATCCGATGACCGCCTTCAAGGACGCCGACTACGCGCTTCTCGTCGGTGCGCGTCCGCGTGGCCCGGGCATGGAGCGCAAGGACCTGCTCGCCGCCAACGCCCAGATCTTCACGGCACAGGGCAAGGCCCTGGACGCCGTCGCAAGCCGCGATGTCCGGGTCCTGGTGGTTGGCAACCCGGCCAACACCAATGCCTATATCGCCATGAAATCGGCACCAGGCCTGCCGGCGCGCAATTTCACCGCCATGCTTCGCCTGGACCATAACCGCGCGCTGTCACAGATTGCGGCTCGCACCGGCAAGCCGGTGGCGAGCATCGAAAAACTCTGCGTCTGGGGCAATCACTCGCCGACCAGGTATGCCGACTATCGGTTTGCAAGCATCGGCGGCGAATCGGTCAAGTCGATGATCAACGACGAAGCCTGGAACCGCGACACCTTCTTGCCGACGGTCGGCAAGCGCGGCGCCGCTATCATCGAAGCTCGCGGCTTGTCATCGGCGGCGTCGGCCGCCAACGCAGCGATCGACCATATGCGCGACTGGGCACTTGGCACAGCCGGAAAATGGACCACCATGGGCATTGCCTCTGATGGCTCCTACGGTATTCCTGCCGGCATCATGTACGGCTTTCCGGTGATCTGCGCCAACGGCGAATACCAGATGGTCCAGGGCCTGGAGATCGACGCATTCAGTCGCGAAAAAATGGATTTCACGCTCAAGGAGCTGCTTGAGGAGCGCGACGGCGTCCAGCACCTGCTGCCCTGATCCGCGGCCCTCATTGGCCCTCATTGGCCCTCATTGGCCCTCATTGGCCCTTGTCGGCCCTTGTCGGCCCTTATCGGCCCTTGCAGGCCAACCGAGTATCGAATCCAAACTTTTGAGGCAGCAGTGATGACACCCGGTCAATTGTTCAGACAGGCACTCCTTGAGGAGCGCCCGCTCCAGATACCGGGTGCGATCAACGCCAACCACGCCTTGCTGGCCAAGCACGCCGGTTACCGGGCGCTCTATTTGTCGGGCGGCGGTGTAGCGGCTGGCTCGCTCGGCTTGCCGGATCTCGGTATTTCGGGCCTCGAAGACGTTCTGATTGACGTGCGCCGAATCACCGACGTGTGCAATCTGCCCTTGCTGGTCGACGTCGATACCGGATTTGGCGCCTCGGCCTTCAACGTTGCACGCACCGTGCGCTCGCTCATCAAGGCCGGTGCCGGCGCGATGCATATTGAAGATCAGGTCGGCGCCAAGCGCTGCGGGCATCGCCCCGGCAAGGAAATCGTCGGTCAGGATGAAATGGTCGACCGCATCAAGGCTGCTGTGGATGGCCGGACCGATTCGTCCTTTTTCATCATGGCGAGAACCGATTCGCTGGCGGTCGAAGGCTTCGAT
>CAIKZV010000624.1 GCA_903831925.1 uncultured Burkholderiales bacterium | reverse complement strand
GTCTCGACCCCCGGGGTCACACCGACCTCGGGATGACCCGGCGTTTTCGAGTGAAGCTGTCGAAAGGCCCGCAACTCGTCGATCGACAGGTCGTAGCCGGTCAGATGCAGCAAGGCATAGAGCAGCATCGAGCCATGGCCATTGGAGAGCACGAAGCGATCACGATCGAACCAGCCCGGATGCGCGGGATTATGTTTGAGGTGACGCCCCCAGAGCGCGACCGCAATATCGGCCATCCCCATTGGCATCCCGGGATGCCCGGAATTCGCTTTTTCGACCGCATCCATGGCAAGCGCCCGGATGGCGCTGGCCATTCGGTGCGATTCGCCCTTCGACATGGCGACATCGGCGGCCTGCGACACTGCAGGCGTTATGGCAGGCGTCTGATCAGTCGTTTGCATCGGATGAATGGCCGGGGGCGGCCGGGCTGAAGGCAATCCGCGACTTTAACAAACGCCGCCCGGCTGCGCCCAAAATCGGCAGGCTACACTCAATGATCCGTCAACCCTGTCGGTATGGCAGTAAACCAGCCGAAGCTTGCCCCGATGACCCGCCTGTTTTTCGCTGGCCCCCTGTCGGCAGACACGACGATCCGACTCGACGCTGACGCAAGCCACCATGCGCTTCGGGTGCTCAGACTCGAGCGCGGCGACGTGATCGAGCTCTTCAACGGAGACGGTCTGCGCTATCCGGCCACGCTGCTTGATACCGACGCTCGCGCGGCCAACGTGCAGACTGGCCGCCCGGTCGAGGCCTTCACCGAAAGCCCTCTGCCCCTCGGCCTTGCTCAGGCCTTGCCGAGCGGGGACAAGATGGACTGGGTCGTCGAAAAAGCCATCGAACTCGGGGTGCACACCATTCAGCCCTTGATGTCGAGTCGCTCGATCCTGCGACTCGACGCCAGTCGCACTGAAAAACGGCTCGCCCACTGGCGACGCATTGCCATTGCGGCCTGCATGCAGTGCGGACGTGACCGCGTGCCCGAGATCTGCGCACCGGTCGATCTTGCCCGATGGCTCATCGATCGACGCCGAATCGCAAAAGATCATTCCGACACGTCAACAGCAGGCTTTGTGCTGTCACCCCGAGGCTCGACGCGGCTGTGCGAGATCGTCAAACCCGCATCCGTCACGCCCCAATCAGCCACCTGGATACTGGTCGGGCCAGAAGCCGGGCTGAGCGACCAGGAAGAGTCGCTTGCCATCGAATGCGGCTGGCAGCCCTTGCGCCTGGGGCCGCGGATCCTGAGGACCGAGACCGCCGGACTGGCCGCGCTGGCCGCGCTGCAAGCCCGATTCGGCGATCTCTGATCGGCACGAGCGAGCCGCGTCGGGCGTTCACGAAGTTGTTGTAGTCTTGCGCGGTGCAATCGCCCTGAAGCTGCCTCAAGGCGAAAATTTGTTTTTATTTTTCCCGACAATCTCTTGCAAAAGGAATCGAAACAATGAGTCTGATCGACAGTCTTCTTGGCGCCATGGGTGGCGCATCCGGCAACGGGCAAAATGCCGCACCGAACCCGCTGCTTCAGATCGCGTTGAGCATGCTGGCCAACAGTGGCGCCGGTAGCGCCGCTGGGGGTGCCAATGCCGGGCTCGGTGGCCTGGGTGGCGCGCAGCAGGGCGGTCTTGGTGGCCTGGGCGGCCTGGGCGGCCTCATCAATGCGTTTCAGCGCAATGGCATGGGCGACCACATGCAGTCCTGGATCGGTACCGGCCAAAACATGCCGATTTCACCTGATCAACTGCAACAGGTCCTCGGTCAGGGCACGCTTGGTCAGATTGCACAGCAACTCGGGCTGTCGCCTCAGGCGAGCGCCTCGGGCCTGTCCGAGCTCCTGCCCCAGCTCATTGACCGCCTCACACCCAACGGCCAGGCACCTCAAGGCGACCTCGGAAATATTGCCGACATCATGGCCCGTCTCGGACAGCCGCGCTGACTTCGGCGACCCCTCAGTGACCCCTCAGTGACCCCTCAGTGACCCGCCAGGGCTAGCGCTCCAGCGGGTCCGTCGACCCACGCTCCATCGTCTCGGCCGAATCGCTTGCCACTGATGTGATGGCGCGATCGAGAGCCGACTCACCCGACAGCACTCTGGCCAGGCCGCGATGAAGCATCGACGCAAGCTCCGAGCCCTGTAGGGTCATGCTGTCATCGGGATGGCGCGAGAGGATGAAAAGCGTTCGTGCCGGACTGACCCATGCCAGCTTGAACAGCCGGGATTCGCCTTCAGCGGCCACTTCGATTCGGTTACCCCGTTTCAATCCGTCCAGCAGTTCGTCGATCTGATCGTTTTCAGGCAAAACCGCGCTTTGCGCTTTTTCATTCGGCACAAATCGGATATTGCCGTCGGTCGAGATCGAAATCGACACATGAACCGGATCGGGGTCACCCTGGCTCGCACGATGCTTTGCAGCGCTGATCTCGCGGGTATGCGTCTTCATCAGCGCATCAAAAAACGCCGAGCGCGCCTGCGGCTCGAACTCGATCAGATCGAGCCCTTTGTTCAACCCGCGAATCAGTCCGGGAAGGATCGATGCGAGACGCGGAATGTCGTCCCTGCGCTTTGGCAGGACGCTCCAGATCAGATATTCGGCCGACTTCAGCGCAAGGTCCCAGGCATAGGGATCAATGTCATCGCCCTGGTCGACGCGAGCCCTGGCCATGGCGCTTGACCAGGTCTCAAGCAGAAAGGCCCGCGTGAATGCCGGCACGTTCTTGTTGAGCCGCTGTTCGATTTGGGCACACGCGTCTTCGCGTGCGAGCTGCTCGGCCTCGACACGTGCCGCAAGCGCGGAGGTGCCATCGAGAGAGTCTGCGTGTCGCGCCAGTTCTTCGCGCTCGATCGCCTCGACTTTTTCGATCGCATCTTCGAAAACCTGCAGATCGGTCTTGAATGTCCCGATCACCTCGGTGAGCAATGCATCGAAACCGGTCAGCATCGGTGAGCCGCTGCCCGAATCAAATTCGGGATCGGCACCGACATCGGAAATGCGGTCGATCAGCTGACGAAGCGGATGATGTCGGCGCGCAAAAAAACCACGATCCAGTAGCGCAGCCTTCACCGCAACGACCTGCAGTCGCAGAAGTTGCTGCTTGATCGTGTCGGGCAGGCGTCTGTCGTTGTAGATGTAGTCGAACACCATCCCGACGATCTCGACCGTGATCAGGTCGATCGGCGCGC
>CAIKZV010000623.1 GCA_903831925.1 uncultured Burkholderiales bacterium | reverse complement strand
GTCGGGCGGCATGGCGCGCCCGGGCGTGCGCTTTTTGCCCGAGGCGGTCCGCCCCCGGACGGCCTGATTTGCCTCATCACCACCACACAGGAGACTTCTGACGATGTACAGCGGCAAGCAGGCTCACCTGCATCCCGATCGGCCGGCCTTCATCATGGCCCGCACCGGTGCCGCGGTGAGCTACCGCGAACTTGAATCACGCAGCAACCGCCTGGCCCATCTGCTGGCCGCGCTCGGCCTCGAAAAGGGCGGGCACTACGCGATCTTCATGGAGAACAACGACCGCTACCTCGAGTGCTGCAGCGCCGGGGCGCGGTCGGGCCTCTACTACACCTGCGTCAATTCTTTTCTGACCGCGAGCGAGCTCGCCTACATCGTCAACAACAGCGAGTCAGTGGTGCTGATCACCTCGCTTGCAAAGCTCGAGGTGGCGCGCGAGGCCTTGCAGCAGTGCCCCCAGGTGGTGGCCTGTCTGGTGGTCGACGCCGATCGCGCCATGGCAGGCGGCAAGGGTCTGATGAGTCTGGATGAGGCCACCTCGCCCCATCCCACAACGCCGCTGGCCAATGAATCCTTCGGCATCCCGATGCTCTATTCCTCGGGCACCACCGGTCGCCCCAAGGGCATCCTCAAGGCGCTTCCCGAGGTGCCGCCGTCGCAAGACACGCCCCAGCTGGCGTTTTCCGACCGGCTGTGGGGCTATCGCGATGACATGGTCTATCTGTCGCCGGCGCCGCTCTATCACTCGGCGCCCAATTCTGCGGTGAGCCTCACGATTCGCCGAGGCGGCACGGTGATCATCATGGAGCGCTTCGACCCGGAGGAATACCTCGCGCTGGTCGAGCGTTACAAGGTCACCCACAGCCAGCTGGTGCCCACGATGTTCTCGCGCATCCTCAAGCTCGCGCCCGAGGTTCGCGGCCGCTACGACGTCTCGTCGCTCGAGGTGGTGGTCCATGCGGCTGCACCGTGCCCGGTGCCGATCAAGGAGCAGATGATTGCCTGGTGGGGGCCGATCATCCGCGAGTATTACGGCGCCACCGAAGGCATGGGCTTTGCCGCCTGCGACAGCCATGAGTGGCTGGCCCACAAGGGCACGGTAGGTCGAGTGGTGCTGGGCGAGCTGCATGTGCTTGACGAAATGATGCAGCCCTGTCCGATCGGCACCTCCGGCACGCTCTGGTTCAAGCCGCCTGCGCCCTTCGAGTATTTCAACGATTCGCAGCGCACCGCCGAGTCGCGTTCCGCCGATGGCGTGCTCACCACCGTTGGCGATGTCGGCTATCTCGACGAGGAGGGCTATCTCTATCTCACCGACCGCTCGACCTTCATGATCATTTCCGGCGGCGTGAACATCTATCCGCAGGAATGCGAGAACCTGCTGATCACCCATCCCAAGGTGAGCGATGCCGCGGTCTTCGGTGTGCCTAATGATGATCTCGGCGAGGAGGTCAAGGCGGTGGTGCAGGCCATGCCCGGCGTCACGCCCGATGCCGCGCTTGCGGCCGAACTGATCGCCTTCTGTCAGCAGCACCTGGCCCGGCCGAAATGCCCGCGCTCGATCGATTTTCTCGATGCCTTGCCTCGGCTGCCCACCGGCAAGCTCTATAAAAAGCCGCTGCGCGAGAAGTATTGGGCCGGTCGCACAGGCCGGATCGTCTGATACCCACAACAAGATCCACACCACGGAGACACCCCATGACCGAGTCCGACTTCAAGACCCTGATTTACGAGATTCCCGAGCCCCATATCGCCCGCATCCGGCTCAACCGACCCGACCGCGCCAACGCGCAGGACACCGAACTGCTCTACGAGCTCAATGCCGCCTTCGATCGGGCCGCGCATGACGACGAGGTGCGGGTGATCATCCTGGCGGCCGAGGGCAAGCATTTCTCGGCGGGTCATGACCTTTCCGAGACCGACTCGGCCGGTGCGATGCGCCGTCACCAGACGGTGGGCACCATGTGCGGCTTCGGTTGTGCCGGCGCTGAGGCGCAGATGGCCCGCGAGGAAGAGATCTACACCGGTTTTTGCGAGCGCTGGCGCAACATCCCCAAGCCGACCATCGCCGCGGTGCAGGGCAAGTGCATCGCCGGCGGTCTGATGCTCGCCTGGCCCTGCGACCTGATCGTGGCCAGCGACGACGCGTCCTTCGCCGATCCGGTGGTGAGCTTCGGCGTCGGTGGTGTCGAGTGGTTCCAGCATGTGCAGGAGCTGGGCGCGCGCAAGGCCAAGGAGATGCTGTTCACCGGCGACGCGATCGGTGCCGACGATGCGCTCAAACTCGGCATGGTCAATCAGGTGGTGCCCCGCGAGCAGCTGGCGGAGGCGACGCTGGCGCTTGCCCGCAAGATCGCGGTCAAGTCGCGCTTTGCCCTGAAGATGACCAAGCTCGCGATCAACGGCGTGGCCGACGCCTCGGGTCGCGACATCGCGATGAAAAACGCCTTCCACCTGCACCAGCTTGCGCATACCCACAACCTCAAGCTGTTCGGCATGCTGATCGATCCGACCGGACTGCCCGAGGCCACGCGAAAGGCCATGGCTGCCCGACTTGCCGCCATCGACAAGGCCGGCACTGCCAACTGACGACATTTCGAATCGGTTGCCACATCCTTGCGGCAGCCGATCGGGGTGATCCAAGCTAAACTCGACAGGATCCACCACCGGGAATGTCCAGGAAGGCTCGAATGACCCGAATCAATCTGAATGTCAACGGCCAGGCCGTCAGCCACGAGGTCGAAAACCGTACCCTGCTCATCGAGTTGCTGCGCGAAGGCCTCGGCCTGACCGGCTCGCATGTCGGCTGCGACAGCAGTCAGTGCGGCTGCTGCACCGTGCTGGTCGATGATCAGACCGTCAAGGCCTGCACCATGCTGGCGGTGCAAGCCGATGGCAGCAAGGTCTCGACCATCGAATCGATGGGTACCCCCGGCAATCTGCATCCGATCCAGCAGGCCTTCGTCGAATGCCACGGCCTGCAGTGCGGCTATTGCACCCCCGGCATGATCATGTCGACCGCCGCTTTGCTGGCCGAACACCCCAATCCCACCGATGCCCAGATCGAGCATGCGCTCGAAGGCAATCTGTGCCGCTGCACCGGCTACGTGAACATTGTGGCTTCGGTGCGCCAGGCGGCCGCCGAGATCAACAAGACTCGCTGACCTCATTGCAAGGAATCGATCGTGAACGCTGAAACCAACTACGGCCGCTTCGGCAGCGGCCATTCGGTCCAACGGATCGAAGATCCGACCCTGGTCACCGGCAAGGGCGTCTTTGTCGATGACGTGTCGGTGCCCGGCCAGCTCTATCTGTGCTTTTTGCGCTCGCCCTATCCGCATGCCCGCATTGTTTCCATCGATGCCGCAGCGGCCCTGGCGATGCCGGGCGTGGTGTCGGTCGTCACCGGTGCCGACCTGACCGCTGCCGGCGTCAAGGCCTTCCCGAATGCGGCGGGCTTCAAGCGTCCGGGCGGTGAGCCGCATGCCTCGCCGCCGCGCCTGTGCCTGGCCGATGGCACCGCGCGTTTCGTCGGCGAGGCGGTCGCCGCCATCGTCGCGAAAAGCCGCGATGAGGCCTACGCCGCTCGCGATGCGGTCATGGTCGACTATGAAGAGCTGCCGATGGTGGTCGCCACCGACGCCGCGATCGAGCCCGGCGCAGCCCTGGTCTGGCCCCAGGCCACCGGCAATGTCTGCAACGAAACCCTGTATGGCAATGTCGCGGCCTGCGATGCCGCGTTCGCGGCTGCCGCCCATGTGGTGACGCTCGATCTGGTCAATCAGCGCCTGGTTGCCAATCCGATGGAGCCGCGCGCCGTGCTGGCCGTCCCCGACGCCCAGACCGGCCGCCTCACGATGCGTATGTCCACCCAGATGCCGTCGGGCGCCCGCGCTACGCTGTGCGATGCGATCCTCGGCATTCCGCAGGACAAGGTGCGGGTGGTGGTCGGTGATGTCGGCGGTGGCTTCGGCATGAAGACCGGCCTCTATCCCGAGGATGCGGTGGTGGCCTGGTGTGCGCTCAAGCTGGGTCAGCCGGTCAAATGGACCGCCGATCGCAGCGACGAGTTTCTGGCGACCACGCACGGGCGAGACCTTCTCAGCAAGGCATCGCTCGCCCTTGATGCCCAGGGCAAGGTGCTCGGGTTCCGTGTCAGCTCGCATGCCAATGTCGGCGCCTATGCCACACCCACCGGCGTGGCGATTCAACTTCTGATCGGCCCCTGGGTCACCACCAGCATCTACGATATTCCGGTGATCGACTTCCGCCTGCGTGCGGTGCTGACCAATACCGCGCCCACGGGGGCCTATCGCGGTGCCGGTCGTCCCGAGGCGATCTACATCATCGAGCGCCTGATGGATGCGGCCGCACGCCGCCTGGGTATCGATCAGGCCGATCTGCGCCGGCGCAACATGATTCGGCCCGACCAGATGCCCTTCAAGAATCCGATGGGCCAGACCTATGACACCGGTGCCTTCGAAAAGATGACGACGCAGGCGGTCGAGCTCGCCGACTGGAAGGGCTTCGATGCCCGACTGGCCGAGTCCAAGGCGCGCGGCAAGCTGCGCGGTCGCGGCATCGCGTCCTTCCTCGAGTGGACCAGCGGCAATGCCTTCGAGGAGCGCGTGACGGTCAAGGTGGCCGGTGACGGCTACATCGAAATCTTCACCTCGACCCAGGCGATGGGGCAGGGGATTGCCACCTGCTATGCGCAGCTTGCGGTCGACACCTTCGGTGTGCCGATCGACAAGGTCCGCATCATCCAGGGCGATACCGACCGGGGCGTGGGATTCGGCAGCGCCGGATCGCGTTCGCTCTTTACCGCCGGTTCGGCGGTCGAAGTGGCTGCGAAAAAGACGGTCGACCTGGCCACGCAGCTGGCCGGCGACGCACTTGAGGTGGCGCCGTCCGATATCGAATATCGCGAGGGCTCGTTCAACATCGTCGGTACCGATCGCAGCATCGGCCTCTTCGATCTGGCCGCACGGCAGCCCGAGCAGCAGGTCTTCATCGATTCGACCACCAAGGTCGATGGTCCGAGCTGGCCCAACGGCTGCCACATCTGCGAGGTCGAAGTCGACCCCGAAACCGGCGAGGTCGAGGTCAGCGCCTATGCATCGGTCAATGATGTCGGCCGGGTGGTCAATCCGATGATCGTGATCGGTCAGCTCGATGGCGGCGCAATTCAGGGCATCGGTCAGGCGCTGTGCGAAGAGGTGGTCTACGACCGCGACTCCGGCCAGCTGGTCACCGGGTCGCTCAGCGACTATGCCCTGCCGCGGGTCGATATGGTTCGCAGTTTCAAGACGCGCCTTGACCAGTCGGTGCCCTGCAAGACCAATCCGCTTGGCGTCAAGGGTGTGGGCGAGCTCGGTACGATCGGCGCAACCCCTGCGGTCGTCAACGCGGTGGTCGATGCGGTCTGGCGCCACGGCTCACCCGAGGCCGCACTGGCGATGCAGATGCCGCTGACCGCCGAGAAAGTCTGGCAGGCCCTGGTCGCCAAGCGCTGAACCCACTCCTCGAGACCGATACCATGAACAACTTCGACTTTCACAGCCCCGCATCGGTTGCCGATGCGATCAAGGCCATTGGCGCCGGCGACGATGGTCGCTTTCTTGCTGGCGGCCAGTCGCTGCTGCCGGCCATGAAGACCGGCCTGTCGATGCCGACCGATCTGGTCGGGCTCCACAAGATCGCGCAGCTCAAAGGCATCTGCACCAGCGCCCCTGGTGCCGGCAAGCCGGCCCTGCATATCGGTGCCATGACCACCCATGCGGCCGTCGCCGCCAATGCCGATGTCATCCGATTGATCCCGGCGCTCGCCCGGCTGGCCGACGGGATCGGCGACACGGCAGTGCGTGCCCGCGGCACGCTCGGCGGCAGCCTCGGTCTGAACGATCCGGCCGCCTGCTATCCGGCCGGTGTGCTCGGCCTGGGCGCAAGCATCACCACCGACCGACGCACGATTGCGGCCGACGACTTTTTCAAGGGCCTGTATGAAACCGCCCTTGAGCCGGGTGAGCTGATCACCGAGGTGGTCTTCCCGATTCCCGAGAAGGCGGCCTGGATGAAGTTCAAGCAGCCGGCCTCGCGTTTCTCGATGGTGGGCGTGTTCGTGAGCAAAGGCCCTGCCGGCGTGCGGGTGGCGGTCACCGGTGCCGGGGCTTGTGCCTTCCGTGCCAAGGCGCTTGAGGCGGCGCTTGAAAAGCAGTGGTCACCGTCGGCCTGCGACGGCGTGGCGATTTCGCCTGCCGGCCTCAATAGCGATATTCACGCCAGTGCGGCCTATCGCGCCCATCTCATCACCGTGCTCGCCAAGCGCGCGGTCGCGCAAACCGTCTGAGGCCCAGCTCAATGACCGCTCCGCTGCTGTTTACGCCAATGTCCCTGCGCGGCCTGACGCTGCGCAATCGGGTGGTCGTCGCGCCGATGCACCAGTACGCTGCGATCAGCGGTTTTCCGACCGACTGGCATCTGATGAATGCAGGGCGTTATGCGGCGGGCGGTGTCGGTCTGGTGATGATGGAGTCGACCAAGGTCGAGCGGCGCGGCTGCGGCACAGTGGGCGACCTCGGCTTGTGGGACGACGCCTTCGTGCCGCATTTCAAGCGGATCGTCGATTTCATTCACGGCTGCGGCACCAAAGCCGGCATCCAGCTGGGCCACTCGGGTCGCAAGGCCCGCACAGGTCGCCCCTGGGAGGGCGGCAAGCCCCTGACCGAGGCGGGCTTCGCCGAGTTGTCGGCAGCAAGCGGTGTGGCCAACGACTGGGACGCCTGGGAACTTGTCGCCCCCAGTGCCTTGCCGGCTGATGCCAACGCGCCGGTGCCGCGGGCGCTCACCACTGCCGAAGTCGGCGAGGTGGCGCAATCCTTCGGGCGGGCAGCAGCGCGGGCTCGGGCAGCCGGTTTCGACACCGTCGAGATTCACGGCGCCCACGGTTTTCTGGTCCACGAGTTTCTGTCGCCGCAGGCCAATCAGCGCACCGACCAGTACGGTGGCAGCCCGGCCAATCGCCGTCGCTTTGCGCTCGAAGTTGCCGAAAGCGTGCGGGCCAACTGGCCGGCCGATCTGCCGGTCTTCATGCGCCTGTCGGTGGATGACGATGCCGGCTGGAGCCCGGACGACAGCGTCGTGCTGGCCCGCGAACTCAAGGCGGTCGGGATCGATGTGATCGACTGCAGCGCCGGTGGCATCACGGCACGGCCGGTGAGCAGCGCGCCGATCGGCTACGGCTATCAGGTGCCCTTTGCCCAGACCCTGCGCGAGCAGGCCGGCATCCAGACCATGGCGGTCGGCTTGATCGTGCATCACGAGCATGCCGAGGCCATCCTGCAGGAAGGCCGCGCCGACCTGATCGCCATCGGCCGCGAGATGCTCTACAACCCCAACTGGGCGCTCGATGCGGCCCGCAAGATGGGCGTGGATACCGACTTCTCGATCATTCCGCCGGTCGGCGGCTGGTGGCTGCAAAAGCGTGCGGCCGCCATGCCTGGTCTGCTCACCTCCACTCAGCCGGCGCCGCCTCTGAAGGCTTGAGGGCGGCCGCGGTGTCAGGCGCCCGATTGACGGGAACCTGACATCTCGATCAGTTCGATGCAGCCTTTGCCCGTCGAGCCGGGATGCTGACCTGCATGCTCACAAAGCCATGCACGAAATTCGACTTGGTTCGGATCGGCTCGCCAATGACATCGATCCGGTCAAAGCGCTTCAAGATCTCTTCCCAAAGCACTTTCAGCTGAAGCTCGGCCAGACGGTTGCCGACGCAGCGGTGAATGCCGAAGCCAAACGACAAATGCTGGCGAGGACGCGCCCGGTCGATGATGAACTCGTCGGCCCGCTCGATCGCGGTCTCGTCGCGGTTGCCAGAGAGGTACCACATCACCACCTTGTCGCCTTCGCGGATGAGCTTGCCGCCGACCTCGGTGTCCTTGACCGCGGTGCGGCGCATATGCGCAAGCGGCGTCTGCCAGCGGATGATCTCGGGCACAAGCGTCTCGACCAAGGCAGGGTTGCGGCGCAGTTTCTCGAACTGCGCAGGATGCCGGTTGAGCGCCAGCAGACCGCCGGTGATCGAATTGCGAGTGGTGTCGTTGCCGCCCACGATCAGCAGCAGCAGATTGCCCAGGAACTCGGATTTCGACATGTTGCGGGTGGCCGGTGAGTGGGCCAGCATCGAAATCAGGTCGTTGCCGGGCGCCGCGTTGACCCGCTCATTCCACAGGCGCGTGAAGTAGTCCTGGCACTTGCCGAGTTCTTCGAGCCGCATCTCCCAGGAGGTGACCGCGCCGTTGCCGTCCGGGTCGCCGGTGGTCATGTCGGACCACCAGGTCAGCAGATGCCGCTCCTCGAAGGGAAAGTCGAAGAGCGTGGCGAGCATCTGCGTGGTGAGCTCGACCGACACGCGCTGCACCCAGTCGAACTCCTCGCCGATCGGCAGCGAATCGAGGATGCTGGCGGCGCGGCTGCGAATGGTCGATTCGAGCATTGCGAGATTGCCGGGCGCCACGATCGGGCTCACGGTCTTGCGCTGCTCGTCGTGGCGCGGCGGGTCCATCGCGATGAAACTCGGAAAGACTTCCGAGGGCGGCCGTTGGGCGAGCGCAATGCCGCCCAGCCCCGACTCCGATGAGAAGCTCGCATGGTTGGTATCCACCGCCATGATGTCGCGGTAGCTGGTCACCGACCAGTAGTGGCCATAGCGCTTGCTGAACGACCGGTGCACCGGGTCTTCCTTGCGCAGCCGCTGAAAGTAGAGCTCGACGATGTCCTGCTCGAATAGATAGCCCTTGCTGACGTCGATCTGGTCGATCGGCATCGACCAGACCTTTTCGCGCTCGACGAGATTCGCGTCGCTGTTCATGGTGTCTCCCCTTGATGGCTCTGCTTCAAGTTTACGCCAGACGATCGAATCGCCCTGAAGTGGTGCCGATGCGTGCACGGATTCGGTTGATTGCCCGTGCGAGCCTGTCTGATCCTCGGCCAAGGCTACAGCCTTGGATGCTGATCAGACCTTAGGCTAATGCTTCGAAACCCTTGCCCGGAGCCGATCTCTGGTTAATCGGCGATTATTAATCCGAGCGTCCCTAAGTCGCGGGGTCTGCTTGGCACGATGCGTGCTCTTACAGGTCACCCGCTTGATTTTCCTGAAGGATGCCTGGCATGACCATCGTTGATCTGAAAGAACAGCTTGCACAGAACATTGCCCGCGATCTCGGGCGTCGACGCTTCCTGATGAATGCGGCAGCGGGTTCGGCTGCCGCGATGGCCGGCGGCTCCTTCGTCGGGCCGGCGATGGCCGCCGGTGAACCGGTTCGCGGCGGCACGC
Organism: uncultured Burkholderiales bacterium; assembly: GCA_903831925.1. Classification (GTDB taxonomy): domain Bacteria; phylum Pseudomonadota; class Gammaproteobacteria; order Burkholderiales; family Burkholderiaceae_E; genus UBA4615. Next base: position 7,238 of record CAIKZV010000623.1, on the reverse strand, counting down.
TCAAGTGGGCGCAAATTGTGGCGCCCGATACCCTCGATCCGCATTTCACCGGCTCGCTCGGTGCGATCAAGATTCACAACAACATCTTCAATGGCCTGCTCAAGGTCACGTATGACGGCAAGAAGGTCAGTTTTGACCCCGACCTCGCCGAGAAGTGGACCATGGTCAACGACCGCACGCATGTGTTCAAACTGCGTCCCGGCGTGAAGTTCCATAACGGCGACGCCTGCGATGCAGCGGCCGTGAAATGGAGCGTCGAGCGGGTCAAGGACCCCAAGACCGGCTCGCCGCATGCCTGGATGGTTCAGGACCTCGCCAGCGTCGACGTGATCGATCCGCTGACCGTGCGCATCGTCTACAGCAAGCCTTTCGCGTTTTTCCCGGTCGCCATGACCGGTGCGACCGGTCGCGCCGGCACGATCGTGTGCCGCTCGGCGGTCGAGAAATACGGCAAGGATTTCGGCCGCAATCCGGTGGGCACCGGTCCTTTCCGCTTCGTGCAGTGGAAGGAAAACGAGATCATCGAGCTCGAGCGCAATCCCAACTACTTCGAGAAGGGTCTGCCTTATCTCGATAAGGTGCAGATCATCCTGATCAAGGAGCCGACCGCAGCGGTGGCGGCGGTCCTCTCGGGTCAGGTTGATGCAATGGACGCCTGCCCCTTCCAGTTCATGTCGCAGCTGCGCGCCAACAGCAATCTCAATATCTACGGCGAGGTCGAAGGCAACTATGCCTTCCTCGGCATGAACAACAAGCGTGCGCCTTTTGACGATGTCAATCTGCGTCTGGCGGTGGCCTTTGCGATCGATCGAAATGTGATCGTCAAGCAGGGCTATTTCGGTGATGCGATTGCGGCCTACAGCCCGATTTCGCCGCCGATGACCGCCTTCTACGATCCCAACATTTCCAAGAGCGGTCGCGGTCAGTTCTTCGATCTGAAGCGTGCCCAGGCCTATCGTGACAAAGTGGCCAACAAGGGCGAGATCGCGGCAACCTATATCGCGACCGAGGCCTTCACCAGCAATGGCGGCAGCGGCAGTCGCAATGCCCAGCTGATCGTGCCGATGCTGGCCAAGATCGGCATCAAGGTGAATCTCGAGCTGATGGACCGCGCCATTCTGACCAAGCGTCGCAATGCCGGCGATTTCGACCTCTATGACGAGGCCTGGCAGGCCGACCTCGACCCGGACGAGACCATTCGCCCCGAGTGGCTCACCGGCATGCCCTGGAACTATGTCGGCTACACCAATCCGGTGTTCGACGTGATGATCAAGCGGGCTGCCGAAAACGTCGATGTCGCCGAGCGCAAGCGGCTCTATTACGGCGCCGAGGACCTGATGATGCAGCAGGACGCGCCGATCGCCATGCTGGCCCACACCAAGGTCTACAAGATCTTCAACAAGCGGGTCGAAGGCTTCAAGTACGTACCGGTCGACCTGATGAACATGCACACCGTCTACCTCAAGAAGGGCTGAGGCGGGCGGGGGTTCTCACGTCGTGCGCAACATCGTTGGCAAGCTCCTGCAGACCCTGCTGGTGCTCCTGATCGTCTCGGTGGCGGCCTTCTGGTTTCTGAAGCTCGCCCCGGGCGATCCGGTCATGCTGCTGCTGGGGTCTGAATATTCGCCCCAGGCCTATGCAAAGCTGATTCACGAACTCGGCCTGGATCAGCCGATTTATCAGCAATACCTGCACTGGCTGGGTCGCTTCGTGCAGGGCGACTGGGGCGTGAGCTACATCACCCGCGACAACATCTTCAAGCAGGCGGTGCTGCAGGCCTTGCCGGTGACCCTGTGCCTGGCTGGCATGTCGCTGCTGCTTGCGCTGCTGGTCGGCATTCCGGCCGGGTTGCTGGCGGCGCTTTATCGCGGCCGCTGGATCGATCTGGCGGTCTCGTCGCTGTCGGTGCTCGGGTCGGCCTTTCCGAGCTTTTATCTCGGCATCGTGCTGATCTGGGTCTTTGGCGTGGGCCTGGGCTGGTTTCCGACCATGGGTTTCGTGCGGCCCTGGGACGATCTGGCCAGTGGCCTGCACCATCTGGCGCTGCCGGCAATCACGCTGGCCTCTTACTATGCTGGCCTGATTGCGATCACCACCCGCTCGAGCCTGATCGACGTCATGAACCAGCCCTTCATCAAGGCGGTGCGGGCCCGTGGCGAGCCGATGTCGCGGGTGGTCGGTGTGCATGCAATGCGCAATGTGCTGATGCCGCTGGTGACCGTGATCGGACTTCAGCTTGGGGGTCTGCTGCGCGGTGCAGTCATGACCGAGGTGGTCTTCGCGGTGCCCGGGCTGGGCACGATGATCACGACTGCGGTGCTGTCGCGTGAATACGGCGTCGTGCAGGCCGGGATCATGCTCACCGCCATCTTTTTCGTCGGCGTGAACCTGCTGGTCGATCAGACCTATCGCTTCCTCGATCCGCGATTGCGGCTGCGCTGAGAATTCACCATGACCCCTGCATCTCCTGCGACGCCTTTGTCTCCTGCGTCCGTGCCCCTGCCCGTGCAGGCCTCGCCGCTTGCCCGGTTTGCCGCCTGGCTGGCGCGCGGCTGGCGACCGATACACCGCCAGCGCAGCGCGATGCTGGGTCTGGCGATCGTCGGTGTCTTCGTGGTGCTCGCGGTTTTCGCGCCGCTGCTTTCGCCCTACGACCCGGTGCTGCAGGACCTCGAGCATGCCCTGCAGGCACCCGACGCGGCGCATTGGCTGGGCACCGACTCTTTTGGCCAGGATGTGCTCTCGCGGCTGCTCTACGGCGCCCGACTCGCGCTCTTCATCGGCTTTGCCTCGGTGGCGCTCGGCCTGGCGGGAGGCCTTGCGATCGGGCTGATTTCGGGACTGGTGGGCGGCTGGGTCGAGTGGGCACTGATGCGGCTGGTCGATGCGATCCTTGCCTTTCCTGAAATCATCCTGGCGATCGCCTTCGTGGCAGTGCTGGGCATGGGCGTCGACAAGGTGATCTATGCGCTGGCGATTTCCTTCGTCGGGCCGTTTGCACGGATCGTGCGATCTGACGTCCTGCAGGTGAAGGCCAGGCCTTTCATCGAGGCCGCACGCCTGATGGGTGTGCCGTCCTCACGCATCATCCTGCGCCACCTGCTGCCCAATGTGATGTCGTCACTGATGGTGCAGGCCGGCATACGGGTGAGCACCGCGATCCTGCTCGAATCGGGCCTGTCCTTCTTCGGGATCGGCGTGGTGCCGCCCACGCCCGACTGGGGCCTGATGATCGCCGAGGGGCGCGGTTTCATCACCATGGCGCCCTGGATCTCGGGATTTCCGGGTGTGGCGCTCGCGGTGCTGCTGATCGGGCTGACCCTGCTGGGCGATGGTCTTCGCGATGCCTTCGATCCCCGCTCGAATGGACGCTGACATGAGCCAATCTCTGCTCGAGATCTCCGGATTCAGCCTGCGACGCGGTGGCAGCACCATTCTTGACGAGGTGGCTTTGTCGCTTGAGGCTGGGCGCACGCTTGGCCTGCTCGGCGAATCCGGGGCCGGCAAGTCGACGCTGGCCATGGCGATCATCGGTCTGCTGCAGGCGCCCGAGGCCGAACTCAACGGCAGTATCCGGTTTGCCGGCGAGGAGCTCGTGGGCCTGGCCGAGCCGCGCTATCAGGCGCTGCGCGGCAACCGGATCGGTCTGGTCTTTCAGGATGCGACTGCCGCGCTCGATCCGTGTTTTTCGATCGGTGCCCAGTTGTGCGAGCCGCTGCGCCGGCATCTCGGTTTGAGCCGTAGCGAGGCGATCGAACGCGCGGTGGCGCTGCTCGAGAGCGTTGGCATGCCCGAGGCCCGTGCGCGGCTTGCGTCCTATCCGCATCAGCTGTCAGGCGGCATGCAGCAGCGGGTCATGATCTCGATGGCGCTGGCCTGCAATCCGCAATTGCTGATTGCCGACGAGCCGACCAGCGCGCTCGATGTGACCATCCAGGCGCAGATCATGGAACTGATCCTCGGGCAGGTGAGGGCGCTCGGATCGAGCGCAATCTTCGTGCTGCACGACCTGGCGTTGGCCTCGCAGGTCTGCGACGACATCGCGGTGCTCTATGCCGGCCAGATCGTCGAAGTCGGCACTGCCGAGCGGGTGCTGGGCCAACCGGTGCATCCCTACACCGTGGGGCTGCGCTCCTGTGTGGTCGAACTCGATTCGCATGAATTGCGCCCGCTGGCAGGCAGTGTGCCGGCCGCAGGCGATATGACGGGCGGCTGCCATTTCGCGAGCCGCTGCGTGCATGCCGGGCCGCGTTGTGCCATCGAACGCCCGCCATTGGTGCCCTGCGAAGGTCGGCAGATCGCCTGCTGGCTGGTCGCGGGCGGCACGGCCATCGACGGGAGTCTGTCCTCATGACACCACTTTTTACCGCGCTCGATGTTGAAAAGCATTACATGGTCGGCACCGATCCGCGAGCCCGGTGGTTTGCCGCCCGCAAGCCGCGTCTTCTCAAGGCGCTCGACGGCGTGCGCCTGCAAATCGCCGAAGGGGAATCACTCGCGCTGGTGGGCGAGAGCGGCTCGGGCAAGTCGACACTGGTGCGGCTGATGCTGGGCCTGGAGCCGGCAAGCAACGGGCGCCTGCTCTACCGTCAAGCCGATGTGAGTCAGTTCGATGCCGCCGCGCGCAAGACCTTCAGCCGCGAGGTCGCCTTCGTGTATCAGGATGCCCGCGGCTCGATGAATCCGCGTCAGCGGGTGCGCAGTCTGCTCGCCGAGCCGATGCGTCTTCATGGCCTGTGCGCAGACTCGCAGGTAAACGATCGGGTCGATCGGCTGCTCGAGCAGGTCGGCCTGTCGAGTGAGCTGGCCGAGCGTTTTCCGGCCGAACTCTCGGGTGGACAGGTCAGACGCGTTGCGGTTGCCCGCGCGCTCGCCTGCGAGCCGAAAGTCATCGTGGCCGACGAATCGGTCGCCGGGCTGGATGTGTCAATGCAGGCGCAGCTGCTCAACCTGCTGCGCGGGCTGTGCCGCGAAATGGGGCTGACGCTGATCTTCATCACCCATGATCTGGGCGTGGCCAGCTACCTGTGCGAGCGCATCGCGGTGATGTATCTCGGGCGCGTCGTCGAAGAGGGCCCGACCGCCGAGATCCTGAACCGGCCGATGCATCCCTATACCCGCGGACTGATGCGGGCGTTTCCGAGTTTCAGCCGGCCGCTTGCGGCCTCACTCAAGGGCGAGATTCCGAGTCCGATCGATTTGCCCGCCGGCTGTCGGTTTGCCTCGCGGTGTCCGCAGGCAGTGGCCGACTGCGCGGGCGTGGATCCGGTTCTCAAGTCGGTCCCGGGCGATCGCAGTGTGGCGTGCATCCTGGCGGTCTGAGCGCCTGCTTGTGAGCGCCTGCTTGTGAGCGCCTGGCCACCGCGGATCGCAATCGTCGTTGCTGCGCAGGCGGGTATCAGACCACCTTGTCGCGCAGCACCTGGGCATAGGGCACCGTCGCCTTGAACGACTCGCGCTGCGACAGCCGTTCGTCGTAAACCGCCAGTCCGGGAAAACGCCTCGGCCAGTCGAGATCGGGGGCGCGAACCTTCAGCCAGCCGAGCGGCGCGGCCACCGAGATGTCGGCAAGCGTGAGCTGATTGCCGACCGCGAAGGCCCGCTCGCCGATATCGCGCTCGAGCGCGGCGAGTGCGCCCTCGACCTTGCGCAGCTGCCGCGCCATCCAGGGCTGGCTCTGATGCGCGGGCTCACGCAGCCGCTCAAAGAACAGCAGCAGCGCGGCATCGCAGATGCCATCGGCCAGCACCATGAACCGGCGTGCCTCGAGATAGCCGGCGTCATCAGCCGGCATCAGCGGCGGCTGCGGATGCGTGCGCTCGATCCACTCCAGAATGAAGGCCGATTCATAGACCGCCCGACCATCGTCCAGCAGCAGCACCGGGAGCTTTTCGAGCGGGTTGTACTGCGGCACCGTGGTGTCGCTGTTCCAGGGCACCTCGGTCACCAGCTCGAAGGGGATGCCCTTTTCGATCAGCTGGATTCTGACCTTTCGGGCATAGGGGCTGGGCGTGGCGCTGATCAGCTTCATGAACGTCAGCGGCCTTTCCAGTTGGGTGCACGCTTCTCGGCAAAGGCCTTCGGGCCTTCGATGAAGTCTTCGCTGGCCCGCAGCTTGAGCACCGAGTCGTAGGTCGCTGCCATCGCGTCCTCAAGTGAGGCGGTATCGAGGCTGCGATAGACCACATCCTTGCTGGCCCGAATCGACAGCGGCGAGCAGGCGAGGATCTGCTTTGCCCAGTCGAGGGCACGCGCCATCAGCTGCTCGTGCGGCACGACCTCATTGACGAAACCGAGCTCAAAGCCTTCCTGGGCCGGCACATGGCGGCCGGTCAGGATCATGCCGAGCGCGCGCTTTGAGCCGATCTGGCGGGGCAGCCGATTGAGGCCACCGGCCAGTGCGGCCAGACCCACCTTGGGCTCGGGCAGCGCGAACATTGCCTTCTCGGAGGCGATGATCAGATCGCAGGCCAGGGCAATTTCGAAGCCGCCCCCCATCGCCACGCCATTGACCGCGGCAATCACCGGCTTGGTCAGATCAAAGCGCGAGGTCAGTCCGCCGAAACCGCGGGGCATCGGCGGGCGCACGCCGCCCTCGGCCTGGTAGCGCAGATCGTTGCCGGCGCTGAAACCGCGGCCTTCACCGGTGATGATCGCGACCCACAGGTCGTCGTCGGCGGCGAACTCATCGAAGACATGGCCGAGCTCGATATTGCCCGGCGGATGCATCGCGTTCATCCGGTCGGGCCGATTGAGGCGAACGGTCATGATGTGATCGGCTTTTTCAACGATGCAGAACTCGGTCTTCATGCGGGTCTCCAGGGGTGTTGTTGTCAATCAGTCGTTCGTCAGGCATTCATCAGGCGCTCGACCGCCTGCTCGGACTGCGTCAGCGCCAGCAGAATGCGCGAGCGCATATTGTCCAGATCGATGCCTTCGCTGCTCTTTTTGCCTTCCATATAGCGTGCATAGACGCCATGCACGATCGCCGCGGTCTTCCAGCGGTTGAAGGCGACGTAGTAGTCGAGCTTCGAGAGATCGCGCCCGGTGCGCTCGCCATAGCGGCGTGCCAGGGCATGACGCCCCGGGAATCCCGGCACAGTGGTCGGCGAATCGGCGCCGACCCAGGGCTCGGCATCGCTTGGGTCCGGAAACCAGTTCAGGGCATAGGCCAGATCGGCCAGCGGATCACCGAGGGTGGAGATTTCCCAGTCGACCACCGCGGCCACCGTGCCTTG
>CAIKZV010000622.1 GCA_903831925.1 uncultured Burkholderiales bacterium | reverse complement strand
GATCGTCGGGATGCGCAGCTTGGACAGCTCGGTGATCTCATAGAACAGCCGGCCGGATTCGGCGAAATGACCGACCTCGCGCCGGATCGCGGCCTCCGGGCTGCCGTCGCCGGAATCGCCTCGCAGGTCGGCGCCTGCAGACTCGACGAACTGCACATAAGGCATGCGGTTGGTCCGCGCGATCTCGAGGCCACGCATCAGCTTCTTGGCGTTGAAGGCGTTGAATGCCCCAGCGCGTACCGACGGGTCGTGGCCGAGGATCACGCATTCGACGCCTTCGATCACGCCGATGCCAACGACAAAGCCCGAGCCGACCTGGAAGTTCGATCGCCAGGCCGCGAGCGGACTGATCTCGAGAAACGGCGAGTCGGGGTCGAGCGCCATCGAGATGCGCTCGCGCAGCGGCATCTTGCCGCGGGCGCGCAGCCGCGCCATCGTCTCCTCGCCGCCGCCTTGCGCGGCCTCCTGGTACAGGGCGTCCAGACCTTCCAGGGTCTCGAGCATCTCGGCCCGGTTGCGGGCATAGCTCTCGCTGCGGACATCGAGCTTGGACTCGATCACGGGCATGGAAACTCCTGGTTGTGCGCCGAACGAGCGGCGCGCCGTCGGGTGGTCAATCGGGTGGTCAATCGGGTGGTCGGGTTGACCGTCATGGCGGGACGCAGGCAGGCGTCAGCGCCGCACCAGCGCATCACCGTCGCGCCAGGGCGAGAGCTGACCCTGGTAGACCGCAGGCCCGTTGCGGAAGTGGGACGCCTCTTCGAGCGTCTCAACGAAAGGCATGTCGGCCGGGTACAGCGCCGCGCCTCGCGGCCTGGCACCGGATTTCGAGACATGGCCCCACAGCGGATGGCCGACGACCTCTTCGGCGATCGCGACGGCGTCGATCAACTTGTCCAGGTTGTAGCCGGTCTCGATGCCCATCTCGTGGCAAAGGTCGACCAGGTCTTCGGTCGGCACATGCCCGGCCGACCGACCGTTGCCGCAGTAAGGGCAGCCGCCCATGCCACCCAGGCAGGTATCGAACTCGCGCGCGCCGAGTTGCAGCGCCTCGTAATAGCTGGTCAGCGTCGCGCCGCGCTGGTTGTGCAGGTGCAGGTGAAAGTCGGTGACCGCAGGCCAGCGTTCGCGGATCTCGAGCATCGTCTCGCGAACCAGGTGCGGCATGTTCCAGCCCATCGCTTCGAGCAGCGAGACCCTGGTGACCGTGATGCCCGCGTCCTGCCACTTGCCGATCATCAGCTCAAGCATCGCGATGCGCTGAGCACGGCTGAAAACGCCTTCGAAGTTGGAGCCGAACGGGTTGCCCAGCCCCACCGAGGCCTGCTGCGCGCCGGCGGCCTGTGCTGCGGCGATGGTCGCCTCCATCGCCGCGATCTGCTGGGCTTGGGTGCGGTTGTAGTTGCGCCGCGCAAAGGTGTCGCAGAGCTCGACATGGGTGGCCGGTAGCCGGCCTTCGCGGCGCACGTTGATTTTCGGGAAGTAGCGGTCGGCGCGGTCGTAGCCGGCCTTGTTGAACACCGCCGCGGTGTAGCGGATGCCGGGCTTGGGCACAAAGCGCTCGGCGATCTCGTCGATGCAAGCCATTTGCGGCGTCCACTTCGGGTGGGCGAACGAGCCGATCGAGATCACTTTCGCGCCGGTCTCGCCGAGCGCGTCGAGCAGCCTGAGCTTGGCCTCGACCGTGATAGCCGCGCTCTCGATCTGCAGGCCCTCGCGCATCGTGTCGTCGGTGATGACGACCGAGGTCGGCAGCAGGCGGGTGGTGGATTCAGCGGCCATGGCGCAATACCCTTCCGGCGCGAGCGCCTGTGTGCTCGTCGTTGAGCAAGTTGATGCAACCCTTGACCCGCGTTGCTTGGTAACCGATCGCGTGCTGAATATAACG
>CAIKZV010000621.1 GCA_903831925.1 uncultured Burkholderiales bacterium | reverse complement strand
GCGGGATGATGGGCTACAAGACGCCCAATATCGACAGCATTGCGCGCGACGGTGCACTGTTCACCGACTGGTATGGACAACAGAGCTGTACCGCAGGCCGTGCCGCCTTCATCACCGGCCAATCACCGATTCGCACCGGTCTGACCAAGGTCGGCCTGCCGGGCGCCCCAGAAGGCATGAAGAAAGAAGATCCGACGATTGCCGGTCTGCTTCGGGCCCGCGGCTACATGACCGGCCAGTTCGGCAAGAATCACCTCGGCGATACCGACGATACCCTGCCGACCAAGCATGGTTTCGATGAGTTCTTCGGCAATCTCTATCACCTCAATGCCGAGGAAGAGCCGGAGAACCCCGACTATCCGAAGGATCCGGCTTTCAAGAAGCGCTTTGGTCCGCGGGGCGTGATGCACAGCTTTGCTGACGGACGCATCACCGATACCGGGCCGCTGACCAAAAAACGCATGGAGACCATCGACGAAGAAGTCAACGTCAAGGCACTCGATTTCATGGAGCGGGCGGCGAAGGCCAACAAGCCCTTCTTCCTGTGGTGGAACTCCACCCGCATGCACATCTTCACGCACCTCAAAAAGGAATCGGAAGGCAAGACCGGCCTGGGCATCTTCGCTGATGGCATGGTCGAGCACGACGGTCACGTCGGCCAGGTGCTGGCCAAGCTCAAGGAACTCGGCCTGGATGACAACACCATCGTCATGTACTCGTCGGACAACGGGGCCGAGACCTTCACCTGGCCCGATGGCGGCACCACCATGTTCCGCGGTGAGAAGAACACCAACTGGGAAGGCGGCTATCGCGTACCGACCATGATCAAGTGGCCCGGCACCATCAAGCCCGGCACGGTGGTCAACGATATTGCCGCTCACGAAGACATGCTCACCACCCTGCTCAGTGCAGCCGGCGACAAAACGGTGAAAGACGAGCTGCTCAAGGGTCGCTCGGTCGGTGGCATGAACTACAAGGTGCATCTTGACGGCTACGACCTCGGCCCGGCACTGCGTGGCGAATCTGCCTGGCCGCGCAAAGAGTTCATTTACTGGACCGATGACGGCAGCGTCGCTGCGCTTCGCTACGACAACTGGAAGGTCACCTTCCTGATGCAGGAATCAGAGGGCATGAACGTCTGGCAAAAGCCTTTCACCCAGCTGCGAGCCCCCCTGCTGACCAATCTGCGCATGGATCCCTTCGAGCGCGCACAGGCCGAGCATGCGATCGGATACCAGCGCTGGTATCTCGAGCATATGTTCGCAATTGCCCCCGCCGGTGCTTACGTCGGTCAGTGGCTTCAGAGCTTCAAGGAATTCCCGCCACGCCAGAAGCCCGGCAGCTTCAACCTCGACCGTGTGATGGAACAGGTCATGAAGAACAACAACAACTGAGTCATTCGGTCATCATCCGGATCTCGACGGGGGCTTTGACCCCCGTTTTCGTTTGCGCGGCCTGTGTCGCGGATAATGCAACCGGATGATATTGAGTCCTCCCCAGTGAGTACGAATCAGGTCGCCATCATCGGCGGCGGCCCAGCCGGCCTGATGACCGCAGAGTGCCTGCTGCAGGCAGGCCTGCGGGTCGACCTCTACGATGCCATGCCCTCGGTCGGGCGAAAGTTCCTGCTTGCCGGCAAGGGCGGCCTGAACCTGACCCACAGCGAGCCGATCGGCCCCTTCATCGAGCGCTACGGCGACCGGGCTCCCGAGGTCGCCCGATGGCTTGCGAATTACCCTCCCCAGGCCTTGCGAGACTGGGCTCATGCGCTCGGCGTCGAGACCTTCGTCGGCAGCTCGGGGCGGGTCTTTCCGGTCGAAATGAAAGCCGCACCCTTGCTGCGGGCATGGCTGCACCGCCTGCGCGCGCAAGGACTTCGACTGCATGCGCGTCATCGATGGCAGGGATGGTGCGAGGGCGATCTACCCACCTCGCTTCGTTTCACGTCGCCTTCCGGACCACTGCTCATGAAGACCGATGCCGTCGTCCTGGCGCTCGGTGGCGCGAGCTGGCCGCAGCTTGGCAGCGACGGTGCCTGGGTGCCGTGGCTCGACTCGCGGGGCGTGCGGATTGCGCCGCTGCAAGCCGCCAATTGTGGCTTCGATGTCGAGACTGAAGGCTCGGGCAAAGGCTGGAGCCCCTACTTCGCGAAGCGATTTGCCGGTGCACCGATGAAGTCGGTGCGATTGCATTGTCGCGACGGTTTCGGACCGGACTTCGATCGGCAGGGCGAGTTCGTCATCACCGCGACCGGTATCGAAGGCAGTCTGGTCTATGGCGCATCATCGCGAATCCGCGACACGATCGGGCGTGACGGCCACGCGACGGTGCAACTTGACCTTGTGCCCGGGCGTAGCCTTGAAACCTTGGGCGCCGCACTGGCTCGCGATCGCGCGACACGCTCGCTTCCCCGGCATCTCAAAATGGCTGCCGGCCTTGAAGGTGTCAAAGCCGCGCTGCTTCGCGAGCGCTTCAGTGCGTTCGCACTCGCCGACATGCTGGCACGTGACCCGCTCCAATTGGC
>CAIKZV010000620.1 GCA_903831925.1 uncultured Burkholderiales bacterium | reverse complement strand
GGCGTGGCAGTGGTGTCAATCACCATGCAGGCGTCGTCGCCGATGATCACGCCCGAATTCGGGTCGCCTTCGGTGGTGTAGGCCCAGCAATTGGGCGACAGCTGCGTGAAGGTGACCACCTTCTCGGTGAGGTCGGCCTGTGAGGCGAAGGAAGCGCTCATCGGAGTCTCCTGGGTGAGGATCGTCGGGTGTTCACCCGGCGTCGGTTCAAATTGGGTGAGCTCAGTGTCGGCAGGAGTATACGGAGCGAATGCCGATCCTGAAGAAAGACCGTGCCCCGCTCATGACACTGCCCCGGCGGCTTGCAACGATGCGCTCGGCGCAGGCGCTTGCAGGCCGCGTTCCCACAGTTCAATCACCAGTCGGGCATATCGCTCGTAGCTCATCGGCCCGTCGGGCTTCAGCCAGGCGAAGGTGAAGTTGATCATGCCGAGCAGCGCCATGGTTGCCGGTGTGCGCTCGTCGGCGCTGAAGCGATCGGGCGCGACCTTGCGCAGGCATTCGCCGATTGCTGCGACGACCGCACGCTCCTGATCGCGGATCTGCTCGCGCTGCGCCGGCTCGAGAAAACGCACGTCGTTGAGCAGCGCGATATGCAGTTCGCGCGAGTCGCGATACTCGATCAGCAGCGTACGCACCAGCTCGCCGAGTTCAGCAGCCGCAGGCAGCTTGCGCGCAGTGACGCTGTCGACCTTCGCGATCAGGCCGCGTGTATAGCGATCGAGCGATTCGAAAAGCAGCGCGTCCTTGCCCGGAAAATAGTGATAGAGCGCGGCCTTCGACAGGCCACAGGCTGCGGCGAGCCGGGCCATCGAGGCACTCGGGTAGCCGAATTCGGCAAACGCGGTGGTGGCCTGCGCCAGGATCAGGTCGCGCTGCCGGTCATGGTCGACGGCCTTGTGTCGACCCATGCTCAGCGCTCGTCGAAACTGATCACGACGCGATCGGTCACCGGATGGGACTGGCAGGTCAGCACGAAGCCACTGGCGATCTCCTGCGGCTCGAGGGTGTAATTGCGATCCATCCTGACTTCGCCTTCGAGCACGCGGGCGCGGCATGTGCAGCAAACCGCGGCTTTGCAGGCATAGGGCAGATTCGCCCCGGCAGCCAGCCCGGCATCCAGAATCGATGGGCCGTCGGACGCAATGCGCAGTTGCCGTGTCTTGCCGTTGGCAACGATCACGACCGTTGCGCCGATCGCTTCGCCAGTTTGCTCGGCCGCCGGCAAGTCGGTGCCTTGTGCGCCTGCATGTTGGGCAGACCCGATCGATACCGAAAGCCCGGGCGTACCGAAGCGTTCGATATGGATTTTTTCAGCCGCAACGCCGGCTTCGCGCAGGCTCGCTTCGACCGCATCCATCATCGGCGCCGGGCCGCAGATGAAGGCCTCGTCGATCGATTGCGGTGAGATCAGGGTGCGCAGCAGTTCACGGCAGCGCGCCACATCGAGCAGACCCGAGAGCAGATCGATTTCGTTCGGTTCGTCCGACAGCACGTGGATCAGCGCCAGTCTGCCGATGTACTGGTTTTTCAGGGCCGCCAGCGCCTCCAGAAACATGATCGACTCGACCGTGCGGTTGCCGTAGACCAGAGTGAAGCGGCTGGCTGGCTCGGCCGCGAGCAGGGTCCGGATCAGCGAGAGCATCGGTGTGATGCCCGAGCCGCCGGCAAATCCGACGTGATGCCGCGAGCGGTCTGCCAGGGGTGCGACGCCAAAGCGCCCGTCGGGGGTCATGACGTCGATCGACTGGCCGGCAGCGAGCGTCTGATTGGCCCACCGCGAAAACCGACCCTGCGCCACCTGCTTGATCGCAACGCGCAACTCGCCGGTGGCCTGGTAGTCGGGTTCACCGACACACACCGAATACGAACGGCGCATCGCCTCGTTGTCGACGTTTGCGCGCAGTGTCAGGAACTGGCCGGCGCGAAAGCGATAGGCCTCGCGCAAGGCCTCGGGTACCTCGAAGGCCACCGAGATCGAATCGGCGGTCTCGGGTCTGACCTCGCGGATGGTCAGCGTATGAAAGCTCGGGATTGCCATGGTGCCTGTTCGACGATTGTTCGCTGGTTGATCCGGGGATGTTCGGCGGTGGCTCAGTAAGGCTTGAAGTAGTCGAAGGGTTCGCGGCAGGCGAGACAGCGATGGATCGCCTTGCACGGCGTCGATCCGTAGGCAGACAGCTGCTCGGTCGCGATCGATCCGCAATTCGGGCAGGTGATCGGCGCGTCGTGTGCCGTCGGCGCTGATCCCGCAAGCGGCGCTGCCGGCCGGCTGCGCGGCACGAACCGCATCACCGCCTCCTGTGCCGCAGCCCCGCGACCCGGGGGCGCAATGCCATAGGCACGCAGACGTTCACGGCCGGTCGCGGTGATCCAGTCGGTGGTCCAGGGCGGCGAGAGCGTCAGACGCACCTGTGCATCGACAAATCCGTGCTCGCGAAGGATCTGCCTCACATCGTCTGCGATCACGTCGGTTGCCGGGCAGCCGGTATAGGTCGGTGTGATCGTGACGACGACGCGTCCGGCCTCGCGGTGCACCGATCGCACGATGCCGAGGTCGCCCAGCGTGATCACCGGGATCTCGGGGTCGGGCACCGACGCGGCGAGCGCCGCAGCCTGCGCGAGCTGTGCGTCGGTCTCACCCTTCACCTCGGGAATCCCCTTGCTGATCACCATCGCGCGTCCGGATCGCTGCGTGCCAGCGACTGCATCTCGGCGAGCAGATAGCCCAGATGCTCGCTGTGCCGGCCGAGCTTGCCGCTCGACAAAAAGCGGGTGGGGGTCGGCTGCGCAAGCGTGGCTTGTGCCAGCACCGCATCCATCGTTCTGTCCCAGGCGGGCTTGAGGGTGGCGAGCATCGGGCCGAGACCGGCTGTCGCGGCGGCCGCATCGATCGGATCGTCGGCCCACCATTCATTGGCGTAGGGCCACAGTCGATCGACGGCAGCCTGCATCCGGTCGTGCGAGAGCTGCGTGCCGTCCCCCAGCCTGATCGTCCATTCCGACGCGTGGCGCAGGTGCGCGCGAGCCTCCTTGACCGATTTGGCGGCGATCTGCGCCAGTCCCTGATCGCTCGATGCTGTCAGCGCTTCCCACATCTGCACGGTCAGCGCCGAAAACATCAGGTTGCGTGCGATCGTGATG
>CAIKZV010000619.1 GCA_903831925.1 uncultured Burkholderiales bacterium | reverse complement strand
GGTGCACAGCACATCGGCGCTGAATCGGTCTTGGCAAGCCTGAATTCGGCTTTGATGAAGCCGTAGTCGAAGCGGGCGTTGTGGGCCACGAAGATGCGACCCTCGAGCAGTCGGGCGATGGTTGGAAGGAGCTGCGAAAAGCGCGGGGCGTTTCGCACCATCTCATTGGTGATGCCGGTGAGCGCCTGAATCTCGGGCGCAATGGGAATGCCTGGGTCGACCAGAGAGGACCATTCCTGGATCGTGCTGTCGCCATCGACCAGGACGATACCGATTTCGGTGATGCGGTCGACCGAGGGTGAGACACCGGTGGTTTCGAGGTCGATAAAGGCGAAGCGGCGCGCCGGGATGCGCGGCAGCAGCGGTTCTTGATTGGGGGCGTTCATCTGCCCATCATGCCCGGATGCTGGCTCCTGCCATGAGCCTGGCTCAGGAGTAGGTGACCTTTGAGCGGCGCGGCTCGGCGTCCATGTGAGGAATGTTGTTGAAGCTCACGCATCGAACCACTTTCTCGGTCGCATGGAACTCGCTGAAGCTGGCGTTGCGCATCTGCAGGTTCAGGTTGACCATGGCCCGCAGTTCGGTGCCCAGCACGTCGCTGATCAGGGTCGAAATCGGGCCGCCGGAACTGACTATCAGGACCCGGCGCGCAGTCGCATCGGCCCGCGCAAGCTCGAGACCCGCTCGCACGCCGGCCAGAAAATTCTGAAAGCTGATGTGCGGCGCAAAGTCGACCGCCCCATCGACCCACGCTGACAGTGCGTCTCGCATCACACGGAAATGCTCACGACGATCTGCGCCATGCGACGGGGCGGGCTGGCCGGTGTGCCTTAGCCAGCCTTTGATGAGGCGATCGGATTCGTATTCGTTGAGCCCGGGATGCTCAAGCGATTGCGCAACGGTGGCGCCGCCTGCGGCCAGCCCGCTCAGTGTTTCGCGATGACGGCGCAGCGTACCGGTCACCACGCGGTCGAAAACCAGCCCACGCTGAGCAAAGTAGTCGCCCAGCCAGCGCGACTGCTGGTGACCGAGATCGGAGAGTCGGTCGTAATCGTCGGTGCCGAATGACGCCTGCGCGTGTCGCACGAGAAAGAGTTCGGCCACTTGGGAGTGCCTGTTTCGCTGAAAAACCGCGAGTTTAACTTCGAGGTGTCGCTCGGGCCATAATTGCGGCCATGAACGCGTCTGAAAAACCCGAGTCAACTCGCCGCAGCCTGGCCTTCATCGGTCATGCCTTCCGATTGATCCTGGCCGTGCTGGTCGGTGCGATGCTGACGATCGCCATCGGCAATGTGCTCTATGCCATGACGCTACCCGAACTGAGGCCCTGGCACACCACCCGGCTCAAGCAGGAGTTCACAGCCGACCAGGCGAACGACGGATTCGGCTTTGCCGACTATCGCGCGCTGGAGTCGCGCCTGTTCGAGGAAGTCGCGGGCCTGCAGCGCACCGCCTTCGACCCTGAGCTCGACGCCGCGCTCAGCCGCTACGCCCCGGATGGCAGTCCCTATCGCAAACGGGTCGAAGGCGACTGGAATCGCAGCTATCTGCTGCAGGGTGAACCGGGCAAGGGCGTGGCGCTCATGCTGCATGGATTGTCGGATTCACCTTATTCGCTGCGATCGACCGCACTTGCGCTCAATCAGTCGGGCATGACCGTCTATGGTCTGCGATTGCCCGGGCATGGGACCCTGCCTTCAGGTCTCGACTCAGCCGTCTGGCGCGACTGGCAGGCAGCAGTCGGTCTGGTGGTGGCGCAGATCAGGCGTGACCACCCCGACTCGCCTTTCTGGATCGTCGGCTACTCCACCGGCGCGACGCTGGCGCTCAAGTACGCGGCCGACACGGTGAGCGCAGGTCGACTCGATCAGTTGCCCCGGCGTCTGATCCTGATGTCGCCGGCTCTCGGCGTGTCGCCCTTTGCGCCGCTTGCCAACGTCCAGCGAATCATCAGCAACTTCGGCATCGCGCAAAGAGCCCGATGGGGCAATGTCGATCTCGAACTCGACCCGTATAAATACGCATCGTTTGCGCAGAACGGCGGGGCTCAGGTCGGCAAGTTGTGTGATGTCCTCGCGAGCGATCTGGCGCGCCTGGATCGCGAAGGATCAATGGAAAAAATGCCTCCGATCACCGCGTTCCAGTCGGTGGTCGATGCCACGGTGGTCGCGCCCGAACTGGTGACACGGCTGTTTTCGCGCTTGCGTCGCCCGGGCAGCGAGCTGATGTTGTTTGATCTGAATCGCATCTCGGGCTACGGCGCGCTGCTGCGGATGCCCTCGAACTCGGTGCAGGCGGCGATCGATCGCTCGCCAAGGCGTGATTATCGACTGACCTTCATCACCAGTGTGCTTGATGAAAAGGCCGGGCTCGCCCGAACCACCGAACCGGGTCAATCGCAATCGGTCGACACGGTGCTGCCCTACGACTGGCCTGATCAGGTCTTTTCGCTGTCGCACATGGCGATTCCGTTTGCGCTCGATGATCCGATTTACGGCCTGAACGCGCCGCCTGCAGCAGATGGGCTGATATCGCTCGGTGCAATGGCCGTGCGCGGAGAAAAGGGCATTTTCGCGGTGTCTTCTGCCGATCAGTTGCGAATGAAGTCGAATCCCTTTTTCGGTCTGGTCAAGGCTCGGATACTCGATACCATCGAGCGCGATCGCGCCTCACGCTGAGGCAAACATCGCTGCGACGGTCAGCCCCATGACCGCGGTCGATGCCCATCCCAGCCATCTCAGCCTCCCGCTGATGACATGCTCGCCCATGGTTTGAGGCCGAGCGGCGATGATCATCATCACCGACATGATCGGAACCGCGATCACGCCGTTGATGACCGCCGACCAGAACAGCGCGCGCACCGGATCGATCGACGTGAAGCACAAGGCCACGCCGCCGGCGGTCGCCGCGCTCAGCACGCCGTAAAAGCCGAATCCTTCGCCTTTTTCCAGCCGCAGATCGAGGCTGCCTCGCCAACCTGCAGCCTCGGCCACCGCGTAGGCGGCCGACCCTGCCAAGACCGGGACGGCGAGCAACCCGGTACCGATGATGCCCAGGCTGAACAGCAGAAAAGTCAGTTCGCCGGCAATCGGTCGCAGTGCCTCGGCGGCCTGCGCTGAGGTCTCGATGGTGGTGATGCCGGCGACGTGAAGGGTCGCGCCGGTGCTCAGCATGATGAAAAACGCGATCAGGTTTGAAAACGACATGCCGACGATGGTATCGGTCCGGATGCGGCGCAGATGGCTCACAACGCTCGATGGCGAGACGGTCCCGGGCTCGTTTGAATCGGCATCGCGGGCACGGACATCTTCCATTTCCTGGGCGGCCTGCCAGAAAAAAAGATAAGGGCTGATGGTCGTGCCGAACACCGCGACGATTGTCACCAGTACCGCGTGGCTGGCGGGCAAGGGTGGCCAGACCAGATCACGGGCAAGCTTCCACCAGTCGATATGAACCGAAAAGACCACCCCGACATAGGCGAGCAGTGCAAGCGTGAGCCACTTCAGCCAACGCACATAAACCCGATAGGGCAGCATGATCTGCAGCCCCAGGCACAGGGCACCGAAGCCGACTGCGTAGAGATGGGCGGGGCCGCCGATCAGCAGCTTGAGCGCCTGCGCCATCGCGGCGATGTCCGCTGCGACATTCAGACCATTGGCAATCAGAAGCATGCCGACAATCAGCAACACGACAGGCCGTGGAAAGCCGGCCTTGATATTCCAGGCGAGCCCACGGCGGGTGACATAGCCGATGCGGGCACTGATCAGCTGGATCGCGGCCATCAGTGGCAGGGTGAACACCACCGTCCACAGCATGGCGTAACCGAACTGCGCACCCGCCTGGGAGTAGGTCGCAATGCCGCTTGGATCATCGTCGGCGGCACCGGTGATCAGCCCCGGCCCGAGCTGACTGAATCGCCCGGCACTGACCACGGATCGGTGATTCGGTGTCTGTGCTGCAGGCGATTTCGGTTTGATGTCCTGGCCTCTGAGCTGACGGTCGATATCCGGTTTGCAGGTTAAGCTTCGACCCGGATGGCAACGGCAATTCGTAAAGGCTGATTGTCAAGCAGTATGGCCCGAGGCAATGAACCCTGATCAAGTGACGCGATGAAAGCGATTTCAATTCAGAACTTGACTGTCGATTACGGCGGTCAGGTGCTCGCAGTAGATGACCTGAGTCTGGACATTCCCAGCGGCCAGTTCCTCGCAGTCGTGGGGCCGAGCGGTTGCGGCAAGACCACGCTGCTCAATTTGCTGACCGGACTCGTGCCACTCGAAAAGGGGCAAATCGACATTGGTGGCAGGCAGCCCACCGCAGGCGATCCTCGAGTCGGCTACACCCTGGCACGGGACAGTCTTTTCCCGTGGCGTACAGCCCTTGAAAATGTCTGCTACGGCATGGAGCTGCGTGGCGTCCCCAAGGCCGAACGAGAAGCCCGTGCACACGATGTGCTCAAGCAGGTGGGCCTCGATGGCTTTGCCGGACATTATCCCAAGGCCTTGTCGCATGGCATGCGGCAACGCTGCGCACTGGCAAGGACCTTCTGTCTCGATTCGGAAGTGCTCCTGATGGATGAGCCTTCGGTGCACTTGATGCACAAACCAAAATCCAGCTGGAGGATCTTCTGCTGCAGATGTGGGAGCGCACGCGGCGCACCGTCGTGTTCATTACGCATGATCTGAGCGAGGCGGTCGCGCTGGCCGACCGCGTGCTGGTCATGAGTGCCCGACCTGGTCGCATCGTGGCCGACATGCCGATCAATCTGCCACGCCCTCGCCATGTGCGGGCATTGCAAAGCGACCCGACGTTTCTGTCGCTCTATGGCCAGGTCTGGGAGCAGCTTGAGCGAGGCATTGCGATGAGCGGAGGGGCGTCGGGTGAGCTCTGAGCCCAACGCGTTCAAAGGCAGGATCGGGCGCACCCTGACCGACTCGGTGCCGTGGTGGCCGCCAGCACAGCCCCGAGCGGCAGGCATGCCCAACGTGCTGGTAGTGCTGTTTGACGATGTCGGTTTTTCCGATTTCGGCTGCTATGGTTCAGCGATTCCCACGCCCACGATTGACGCGATTGCCGCGCAAGGTGTGCGCTACACCGGCTTTCACACCACCGCGATGTGCTCGACCACCCGGGCGGCGCTGCTGACCGGACGCAACCATCACGATGTGGGAATGGGCTGTCTCGCCAATTTCGACAGCGGATTTCCCGGCTATCGCGGCAAGATTTCGCGCGATGCCGCGACACTTGCCGAAATGCTTCGTCCGCACGGCTTCAACAATTACATGGTCGGCAAGTGGCATGTGACGCCGGTGACTGAGAGCGGACCGGGCGGCCCTTTTGACGGCTGGCCCTTGCGCCGCGGCTTTGATCGCTTCTATGGTTTCCTTGATGCCGAGACCGATCAGTTCAGCCCTGAACTGGTTCAGGACAACACCCTGATCAAAGCGCCGGGAAGCGTCGACACCGGCTATCACCTGACCGAAGATCTGGTCACACAGACGATCCGCATGATCGCGGATCATGAGGCCGATCGGCCGAGCAGGCCCTGGTTCACGATGCTGTCGCTGGCGGCCTGTCATGCGCCGCATCAGGCGCCTGCCGATCTCATCCGCAGCTATGACGAGCGATTTGCCCACGGCTGGGATGTCGAGCGCGAACGTCGCCTCGCGCGGCAGATCGAGATGGGCGTGGTGCCGCCCGGCACGACACTGCCGCCGCCCAATCCGGGCGTCAAAGCCTGGGATGCTGCCAGCCCTGATGAAAAAAAGCTTTTTGTTCGCCTGCAGTCGGCCTATGCCGCGATGCTCGATCATGCCGATCAGCATCTGGCTCGCCTGATGTCGTTTCTGGGCGATGCCGGTCTGCGTGATGACACGCTGGTGCTGGTGCTCTCCGACAACGGCGCAAGCCAGGAAGGCGGGCCGCTTGGGATGGTCAATGCCATGGGCCCGTTCAACCTGCTGCAGGAGACCTTGGCCAAAAAGATCGCCCGCATCGACGATATCGGCGGGCTCGATACGCACTCCAATTTTCCGCTTGGCTGGGCGATGAATTCGAATACGCCGCTGCGACGCTACAAGCAGAATACGCATGGCGGCGGGGTGCGCGATCCGCTGGTGATCGCCTGGCCCAACGGGCTGGCTGCCCGCGGCGAGTTGCGCCATCAGTTCTGCCATGTGAGCGACATCGCGCCAACCCTGCTCGATTTGCTCAAACTATCGCCGCCCGCGCAGGTCGAAGGCCATCCGATCAAGCCGCAGACTGGCGAGAGTTTTGCCGCGAGCCTGCACGATGCCAATGCACCGCGTCGCTCGTCGCCTCAGTATTTTGAGATGTTCGGGCATCGCGGCATCTGGCACGAGGGATGGAAGGCGGTGGCCTTCCATCCGGTCGGCAAGCCCTTCGATGACGATCAATGGGAGCTCTACCACCTCGACATTGACTTCAACGAGATCGCCGATCTCGCAGCGGTGCATCCCGAGAAACTCGAGGCGCTCAAGGCGCTCTGGTGGCGCCAGGCCGAGGCGAATCAGGTCTTGCCGCTCGATGACCGGTTCGGGCCGAGATTCGCCGAGAACGGCCGTCGCTTTCACGGACAGCGCACTCATGTTGTGATGCATGCCGGCATGGGTCATCTGCCGAACGATGTGGCGCCCGATGTGCGCAGCCGCAACTACCTTATTGAGGCCCACGCGCGCATCGACACCACTGAGGCGCAGGGCGTCCTGGTGGCGCACGGCGACGCCACTTCAGGCTATAGCCTTTACATCAAGGAATGCCGTCTGGTGCACGACATGAACATCGGCGGTGTGCATCACCTGATCACCGCCGACCGTCCGATCGAACTCGGCCACCATGTGTTTGCCCTGCGCGTCGAACTGGCGCCCTGGATCCGGATCTCGCTGCCGGTCATGGGTACGGTAGCGCTGCCTTCGGGCCGGGTTGCCACCCTGCTGATCGACGGCGAGCCGGTAGGCCGGATCGACACCAAGATGGTCGGCTTCAACTCGATGGTGTCGTTCTCCGGCCTGGATATCGGGCTTGATCGCGGCAGCCCGGTGTCGCATTACGACGAGCCCTTCTGCTTTACCGGTGGCAAGCTCTACAAGGTGGAGTACACCCTCGATCCGATGCAGCAACTCGATTACGAAAAAATCGCGCTGGTCGAGATTGCCCGGCAGTAGTCGTCATTGTCCGCCGATCTCGGTCAGGATCCTGACGAGTGCTTCGGGCTGGTTGATCGCCACCATGTGGCTGGTCGCGATCTCGTCATATCGCCAGGCTGCCGAGGCCTTGATCCGGTTGCCGGTGGCGGCGAACACTGGCTCGGCGACATCGTCGGGCGGATTGCGCGTGGCTTTGATGTAAGTGCGGGTAAACGGAAAAGCTTCGAGCGCTTTGGCCAGATAGACCGGTTCGGTGAAGCATTGCAGCGGCTGTGCGCTTGACCGGGCTCTGATCCAGTCGGTGTCGTCTTGACGCTCCAGGACTCGCGCAGTGGGTGGCAGCTGCCAGGGCTGTCCGAGCGTCAAGGGCAATCGGCTCACGCCGTTGACAAGGCCCATCAGCGACTCGCCATTGTCTGGCACGAAAGCATCGAGAAACACCAGGTGGCTGACCCGGTCCGCAATGTGCTCGAGCGCGCCGGTCACGACGAAACCGCCGTAAGAAAAACCCAGCAGCACGATCTCGTGCAGGTCCTCGCACAGGATCTGGTTGCAGACATCCAGCACGTGGGTAGTGAGATTGACCTGCGGGCTGCTCAGATGCGAGCGTTCACCGAGGCCGGTCAGACTGGGTGTGAACACCTCGTGCCCCGCGGCGCGAAGGAGTCGTCGCACTTTGGTGAAGCCGTGTGCGCCATTCCAGGCGCCGTGAACCAGAACAAATGTTGTCATCGCGGTCCTTGTTTACCAGGTATCGACGCACGGTCGCTTGCGGCCCTGCCTCGGTGCAGCGGGCGGTGTCGCCCGCAATCCGGCCATCACCCAGCGCCGTGTCTGTTCCGGGTCAATCACCTCATCGATTTCGAGCACCGAGGCAATCGATGTCGCTTTCCCGTTCTGATAGAGCTTGGCAACCATCTGCTCGTAATAGGCCTGGCGCTCGACGGGGTCTGCGATCGCTTCCATTTCTTTTCGGTAGCCCAGTCGCACATAGCCTTCCAGGCCCATGCCACCGAACTCGCCGGTCGGCCAGGCGACCGTGAACATGGTCTCGTGAAAGCCGCCGGCGGCCATCGCCTGCGAACCCAATCCATAGCCCTTGCGAAGCACGATCGTGAAGAAGGGCACGGTCAGACTCGCACCGACGACGAACATCCGGCACACATGCCGCACGACTGCAGTCTTTTCGGCTTCGGGGCCGACCATGAAACCCGGCGTGTCGCACAGCGAGATCATCGGCAGATCAAAGGCGTCGCACAGCTGCATGAAGCGTGAGGCCTTGTCGGCCGCTGGCGCGTCGATCGCACCGCCCAGATGGTTCGGGTTGTTGGCGATCAGTCCGAAGGCTCGCCCTTCGATGCGCACGAAGGCGGTGACAATGCCGATGCCGAAATCGCGTCGCAGTTCCATCACCGAACCATCGTCAGCGAGCTGAGCGATGACCGAGCGAATGTCATAGACACGCAGCCGGTTCTCTGGAATCGCCTGACGCAGCAGACGCTGGTCGGCGCAGTGCCAGCCCTGAACCGGACCCTGGAAGTAGGAGAGGTACTGGCGCGCGGCCGTGGTGGCCTGCTCCTCATCCTCCACCAGCAAATCGATCACTCCGTTCGTTGCCTGAAAGCTCACCGGACCGACTTCGTCCGGCCGATACACGCCGAGTCCGCCGCCTTCGATCATGGCGGGGCCGCCCATCCCGATCGACGAATTTTTCGTGGCGATGATCACGTCGCAGCAGCCAAGCAGCGCGGCATTGCCGGCAAAGCAGTAGCCCGAGACCACGCCAATCAGCGGCACCAGACCCGAGAGCCGGCCGAGCTGCGCGAACGTGGTCACATCCAGTCCGGTCAGACCCAGGCCCTCGGTGTCGCCCGGCCGGCCGCCGCCGCCTTCGGCATAGATCACCACCGGGATGCGCAGGCGCTGTGCGAGCTGCAGCATGCGGTCCTGCTTCTTGTGATTCATGTTGCCCTGCGTGCCGGCCAGCACGGTGTAGTCGTAGATGATGCCCATGCAGCGTGCTGCCGCCTCACCTACCATCGCAGCGTTAATCGTGCCGGTGCCGGCGATCACGCCATCTGCCGGCGTGTTCTCGATCAGGTCCTCGATGCTGCGTCGCTTGCGCTGTGCGGCGAAGGCCAGCGAGCCGTATTCCATGAAGGTGTCGGTATCGAAGAGCTGGGCGATGTTCTCTCGCGCGGTTCGCTGCCCTGTTGCGCGTCGGCGTGCGACGGCTTTTGGGCGATTGGCGTCGAGCGTGAAGGCCTGTCGTTTGCGCAGTTCGGCCAGGTCGGCACGGATGTGATCAAGGTCGATGGTGGTGGTCTCGATCTGCTCGTCGCCATCTGTCTCAAGCGGCTCGAAAAACAGGATCGGGTCGCCCTGCATCAGCGTGATACCGGGTGCGGCGACAACCGCACGAACAATACCGCTGCGCTCGGCGCCGATCAGGTGCTCCATCTTCATGGCTTCAAGCACCGCCACGGCTTCACCGGCTCGCACCCGCTGACCCGCCTCCACCCCGATGCTCACCACGGTGCCCTGTTGCGGCGAGAGGACTGCAATCGTGCCGGGTGGCGCTTCAATGGTGCGCATCGTGCCGACACTGCTCGACTCGGTGCCCATCTGAACCGATTCGACATAAAGCCGCGGCGCAGCCGAGCCGGCGCGTAGCAACTCGCCCAGATGCTCGTCGATGAAGCGGGTATTGACCCGGTTGTCCAGGAAATCAGGATGCGCGAGCAGGGCTTCCAGGAACGGCGCATTGGTCGCCACACCTTCGATATGCAGTTCGCGCAGCGCCCGGGCAGCCTTGGCGATGACATCGGTAAAGCGCGGCGAGCTTGAATGCACGATCAGCTTGGCGAGCAGCGAATCGAAGGCCGCGCTGGTGCGATAGCCGGCATAGCCGAAGCTGTCGACGCGAACACCGGGTCCGGCAGGCGGCTGAAAGACCGAAATCAGGCCGCCGGTGGGGCGCGCGTTGCC
>CAIKZV010000618.1 GCA_903831925.1 uncultured Burkholderiales bacterium | reverse complement strand
GCTGGGCATGGCGGATCGCCGGCTCGGTCACGTCGGCCAGCGACATCGTGCCGTGGCGCTCGAGCAGTTGGCACCAGGCCATCAGATTGCCCGGCGTGGCAACCGCAGCGCGCCCGACGCTGTTGCGGCGACCGATCGCATCGAGCGATCCGGGTGGGGCATCCGGGTCGGGGGTGAAGCTTGTCGGGCCGGCCGCAATCGGACATCGCCCCTGGCCTTCGAGCACGGTGTGAGTGCCATCGGGCAGACGCAGATGCGCAAAGCCGCCGCCCAGGATGCCGACCATCATCGGCTCGACCACGGTGAGGGTAAAGAGCGCGGCAATCGCGGCATCAACCGCATTGCCGCCGGCAGCCATCATCTCGGCGCCAGCCGCCGAGGCCAGCGGATGATTGGTGACCACCATCCCACGCGAGCCTCGCGCAGCGCGCTTTTCGGGGATAAAAGGCAATGCGCTGGCACGGGGGCTGTTCATGGTGGTGGTCTCGTATAAGGGTTATCGCCTGCGAAGCCGCATGCTCAGTCCGACCGGCATCATCGTGAACGACAGCCGCTCCTGAGCCGGCTGGCCGTCAGGTGTATCGACCGACACGATATCGAATCGGCCAAGCAATGTCGCCATCGCCATTTTCATTTCGAGCATCGCGAGGTATCGACCGGGGCACACCCGCGGCCCGGCGCCAAAAGGCATCGAGATCC
This sequence comes from uncultured Burkholderiales bacterium, assembly GCA_903831925.1. Classification (GTDB taxonomy): domain Bacteria; phylum Pseudomonadota; class Gammaproteobacteria; order Burkholderiales; family Burkholderiaceae_E; genus UBA4615. The sequence goes on along the minus strand of CAIKZV010000618.1, from coordinate 2,599 downwards.
GCTTGGCGGCATTGGCCACCTTGCCGGGGCCGCCTTCCGAGAGCCAGCGCTCGGGCATGAATTGCGCGGCTTGCGGCACGAAGGTGTCGCTCACGCTGTCGCGACGCAGCAGGCTGATCACCACACTGCCTTTTGGCACTGCCACATCGCCCACGACCGTGTCACGCAACGCCTCGAGCGGCAACTGGGGCGCGACCGGCTTCAGGCGCATGGTCTCGTGGGTGCAAGCCTCGACATAGTCGAGGGCATCGATCTGCTCGAGCGTCGGATTCAGCGGATCGCTCACAACACGTCGCACCTCGGCGCTTGCGAGCGCGAGCGCCTGCGGATTGCGCCACAGGGCCTCGATCATCCAGGCAATCGAGTTGGCGGTGGTGTCTTCGCCGGCCAGCAGCATGGTCAGCACATTGCCCGCGACCTGCCGGTCGTCGATGCCGCTGTCGGGCTGGTCGGCCGCGGCGATCATGGCTTCAAGCAGATTGGCCGGATGCTCACGAAGGCCTGGTTCAGCGGCCATGCGGGCGCGTGCCTGCGCGATGAAACCGTCCACCGCGGCATTGACCTCGACCATGCTCTGCTCGAGTTCGCGGTCGGCCTTGGAGGGCAGATAACGCCAGATCGGAAACGGCGCGAGCAGGCGACGGGAGAGCGCCGGAAAGATCTTGTCGAGATGCTGCTGAATGATGTCGTCATCCGATTCGAGCGTGCGCACCTCGGCACCGAAGGCCAGCCCCGCGATGGTGTCGACGGTATAGCGCATCAGGTCGGCCTGCAGGTCGATGACTGCACCCTGCTGCGCGGCGATTTGCCAGCGCGCGTCAAGCCGCTGAGCGACCGCGCGCATCGACGGAAAGTAACGTTTGACATGAGCCGGGTCGAAGCCGGCCATCACCATCCGCCGCTGCCGGCGCCAGACCTCGCCGCTCGCATTGAACACCCCGGGCGCCAGTCCGATTTCTGCGCCGACCTGCTCAAGACGCGAGGTCCGGCGAAAGCCATCGGGTCGGTCGCGAAGGGTGGCTGCGACCACCTCATGGTCACCCACCACCAGCAGACGGTTGCGACCGATCTTCAGCTGATAGTAGGGCCCGAGTTCACGGCACCAGGCATCGAGCTGCTCATGGAAATGACCGGCCTTGAGCTGCAGCATATTGCCGACCCAGGGCAGGCCGCGCGGGGCAGGCAGATCGACGATTCTGCGAAGCGGTGCCGCTTTGGTCACCGTGTCTTGTGCGGCCGTGGTGTTGACTGCTTCGAGCGCCATCGGGCTGCCTCCTGAGTGGTGACGTCAGTGGTGACGTGAGTGCGACCCGGCAGAATACCCGACGCCTGTGCCGCCACGGCTTTGGACACCGCAAGCTCAGTTTTCGCTAACGAGACTGACGTAAAGCGGTCGGAATTGAAAAAAGGGACTTTTCCTGACAGCAGACTGCGACAACTCGTCCTTTTGAGGGGCGCGGCCACCGGTCAAGTTGTAGTAGGGTCGATTGATGCGCCGCAATGAACCTCGACTGCAATCTGATCCTCCCAATGAGCCGCAGGCGCCGGTGCCTGAACGCCTCGCCAATGGTGCCCGGCACAAGCTGTCCTGGCTGCTCAACGAGATCATCCAGCAGTCACCGATCGGTATCGCGGTCATCGATGCAGACGGCTTTTATCTCAATGTCAACGCGGCTTACGGCAACCTCTACGGCTATACCGAACGCGAACTGATCGGCCGGTCATTCACGATCATCTTTGCACCCGAAAATCGCCAACGGGTTCTGCAGCGCCACCAGGCGTTTTTGCGCGGCAGCAATGAAACCGGCGGCGAATACGAGGTCGTCTGTCGCGACGGCAGTACCAAGACCATCATCAGCAACTCGGTTCGACTCGATGAGAACGGCGGCGGCGGCCCGCTGCGGCTGGCGTATGTGGTCGATATCACCGAACGAAAACTCGCCGAGCGCAAACTCGAATCGGCGCGCGCATTCACCCAGTCGGTGCTCGATGGTCTGAGCGCGCAGGTCTGCGTGATCGATGAGCGCGGCACCATCGTCTCGGTCAATCGGGCCTGGCGAGCCTTCAACCGGGCCAACGGTGGCGAGCGTTTCGAGATGAACGAAGGGGCCGACTATTTCGAGGTTTGCCGGCATTTCAGCCTGGCAGGCACCCCGGACACCGAGGCAGCACCCGAATTTGTGGCTGGCCTGAAATCAGTCATGGCCGGTGATCGATCGAAATTCGAGTTCGAGTACCCCTGCCACTCGGCCACCGAGCAGCGCTGGTTCATTGTTCGAATCGCGCGCCTTGCCACCAGCGACCCAGCCCGTATCGTGCTGTCGCACTACAGCATCACCTCGGTCAAACGGCTGCAGCAGGAGCTCGCGGGCCGAGAGTCCCTGCTGGCCGACCTCGCGGCATCGATACCCGGGGCAATGTTTCGCAGCGAAAAGCCACCCGAGGGGGAGTGGCAATTCACGTTCATCAGCGACGGCATCGAGGAGGTACTGGGCATCACCGCACAGGCGGTCTATGCCCAGAAGCAGATCGCTTTCGATCGGATCCTCGAAGAAGACCGGGCCGGGTATTACGACAAGCTGCGAATCGCGACACTGCT
>CAIKZV010000617.1 GCA_903831925.1 uncultured Burkholderiales bacterium | reverse complement strand
TGCGCCAGTCGCGCGCGCGCCGGCATCATCATCTGCTGGACTTTTCGGGTGCGGTCTTCGCGATTTTTAAGCCGCACATAAATCGACGCATAGTTCTTGCCGAGTGCGGTCCCGGTATTGATGGTCGCGTAAGTAAAGAGCGCCTCCGGAAATTCGCGCAGCGCGGCTTCGGCCTGACGGGTCTTTTCAGCCGTCAGTTCGAGTGACGATCCCACCGGCGTATAGAACTGAACAAAGAGCTCGTTGTTATCGGCCTGCGGCACGAATTCGGAGCCGATGAATTTGCCAAGCGACAGCGCCGCCGCAAAGCTGAGCACCGCGCCGGCAAGCGTGAGCCAGCGATGCGACAGGCCCCAGCGCAGCACCGCCACATAGCCGCGTTCGAGTGCCGCCATCCAGCGCTCGAAGGCCCTCAGAAAGCGTGCAATCGGGCCTTTGCCGCGGGCGCCTGCGGCGTCAGGGTCGGGCCAGACCGCCGAGAGCATCGGGTCGAGGGTGAAGCTGATGAACATCGACAGCAGCACCGCAAACGCGACCGTGACACCGAATTGCTTGAAGAACTTGCCGATGATGCCGCCCATGAAGCCGACCGGCAGAAACACCGCGACGATGGTGAAGGTGGTGGCCATCACCGCAAGGCCGATCTCGGCAGTGCCGTCGAGCGCAGCCTCGCGGTGATGCTTGCCCATGGCCTGATGCCGCACGATGTTTTCGCGTACCACGATCGCATCGTCGATCAGCAGGCCGACGCAGATCGACAGCGCCAGCAGTGTCACCACATTGATGGTGAAGCCCATGGCATACATGACCAGGAAGGTGCCGGTCAGCGAGATCGGCAGCGTGAGGCCGGTGATGATGGTCGAGCGCCATGACGACAGAAACAGAAACACAATGATCACCGTCAGGACCGCGCCTTCGATGATGTTTCGCTGCACGCCGGCGACCTGATTGCGGATCGAGGTGGACTGATCGCGTACTACCGTGAGGGTCACGCCCGGCGGCAACTGGCGTTTCAGATCCTCGGCCAGCTTCCTGACCTCATTGACGACCGCAATCGTGTTTTCGCCTTGCGACTTGATGATGTCGAGCGAGATCGCACGCTGACCATCGACCAAGGCAAGTGTCTCGCGGTCTTCCTGACCGTCGACGACCCGGGCGACCTGCGACAGATAGACCGGTTGCCCGCCGCGGCGTGCCACGACGATGCGCTCGAAGTCGGTCACCGATTTCAGCCGACCGCGCACCTGCACCGCCTGCTCGCGATCGCGGGTGACGACAGTGCCCGCGGGCAGCTCCTGATTCTCGTTGCGAACGCTGTTGAGCACCTGGTCGACGCCGATCTTGAGTGCTTCGAGCTCGGCCGGCAGCAGGACGATCTGGACTTCGCGATTGACGCCGCCCACCACCGTCACGCGGCCAACGCCATGGGCGTTTTCGAGGCGACGCTTGACCACCTGATTGGCCAGTGTGGTGAGTTCGCGGGCATCGCGGTTGGGCGAGAGCACTGCGAGCGAAATCACCGGGAAGTCATCGGGGTTGAATCGTGCGACCGTGGGCTCTTTGACCTCTTTCTTGAAGCCGGCCTTGATCAAAGCGATCTTTTCGCGCACGTCCTGCGCTGCTTTTGCCGGGTCGGTGGCCAGATCGAACTCGACGATCACCACCGAGGTGCCTTCATAAGAGCGCGAGGACACCTTGTTGATGCCGCTGATGGTGTTGACCTGCTCCTCGATCTTGCGGGTGACATCGCTTTCGACAATCTCGGGCGAGGCGCCCGGATATTCGGTCGAGACCACGACATTCGGAAAGCTGATGTCAGGGAACTGGTCGACCGGCAACTGGCGGTACGAAAACACGCCCAGCACCACGAAGGCGAGCATCATCATGGTCGCCAGGACCGGGTTGCCGACAGAAATCCGTGTGAACCACATGGGGATCTGGTCCGGATGTCAGCGTTGGGTGGCAGCGAGGATGCGCACGCTTGATCCCGCCCGCAGACTGCCCAGATTGGTCGCGACGATGCGATCACCGGCGCTGAGCCCGGACACGACTTCGATGCGCGAGCCTTCGGCGCCGGTCTCGTCGCGAAGGCCGAGCTTGATGTCGCGCTCGATCAGCTTGTCGCCGTCGATTGCGTAGACGAAGGTTCGCGCGCCGGCGTCGCGCACTGCGCCGCTCGGGATGGCCAGTACGCCCGTGCGTCTTTCGATCGCCAGTACGCCTTGGGCAAAGAGGCCAGCGCGAACCGACGGGTCGCGATTGTCCAGCGCAATGTAGATCGGCACCGAGCGTGTGCCCGCCTGAGTGGCCGGCGCGATTCGCACGATCTGACCGATCTGCCGGTTGGCCACCCCTTCGATTCGCAGATCGACCGACTGGCCGATCTTCACGCTGCCGATCTCTGCGGCCGGCACCGGCGCTTCGATCTCCATTTTCGAGAGGTCGACGATTGACAGCACGCGCCCATCGATCGGCAGCTTTTCGCCCGGCTGGGCAAAGCGTTCGGCCACGACGCCATCGATCGGCGCGATCAGCACCGCATCGGCGAGCGACTTGCGCGCGAGCGCCAGTTGCGCGGCGGCCGCATCGCGATTGCCGACCGCAACTTCCCAGCCCGATCGGGCGGCATCAAGGGCGCTTTGGGAAACAAAGTTTTTTTCCTTCAGCTGGCGGGTGTTCTCGAGGGTGCGCAGGGTCTGGTCGACCTGCGACTCGGCCGATTTGAGCTGCGCTTCGCGCTCCTTGACCCGAACTTCGTATTCGGTCAGGTCGAGGCGGCCCAGCGACTGCCCGCGTCGAACGCTCGTGCCTTCGCGCACTGTGAGTTCGCGCAGTTCTCCCTGCACCTTGGTCTTGACCACGGTCTGATTGACCGGACGCAGCGTGCCGGTGAGCGGGATGCTGCGGGTCAGGCTTTGCGGTGCAAGCGTGTAGAGGTCGCTTTGAGAAAACTCCAGGGTGCCTGCGGCCGGGGCGCCTGAGGCAACTGATGCACCCGCTTGGCTACCGGGCCTGGCGTCGGCCTGTTGGGATGACTGCGCATCGGCGACATTGCGTGCAGCGCGTGTCTTGTAGAACCAGCCGCCTGCGGCCAGCAATGCCGCCACGGCGACGACCATGAAAACACGCGAGACAAGGTTGCGATTCATCGATTGAGGGGCAGCAGGGCGGCTTGAATGAGTTGAATGTGGGTGGCGAGCAGTCGTTGCGGGTCGAGCGACTCGGCCTGAATGCCGCTGCGCTCGAACGAGTGGGCCCAGATCGCCTTGAGCACCAGCGGCGAGATCAGGACATGGGCCGTGGCCTCGACATCGACCTGCCTGAATTCGCCGCGTTCGATGCCGCGACGGATCAGACCTGCGACCAGCGCGTTATTGGGCTGAATCACTTCATCGTGAAAGAAACGGGCCACTTCCGGGAAATTGCCGGCCTCGGCCATGATGAGTTTGCACAGGCCGGCAAGCTTCGTGCTGCCGAATTCGAGCCACCAGGTGTTGACGAAGTGTTCGATCAGCACCGGGCCGGATTCGTCTGAACTGGCGAGCCGGTCGTTGAATCGCTCAAGCAGCGGCACGACGCTTTCGCGAACCAGCGCCTTGAAGAGCTCTTCCTTGTTCGGGAAATACAGGTAGAGCGTGCCTTTCGAGACGCCGGCACTGGCCGCGATATCGTCAAGGCGGGTGCCTGCATAGCCGTGCTCCACAAAGCGGGCGAGCGCGGCGGCCAGCAGCTCGGCCGGGCGGCGCTCCTTGCGCCGCTCCCAGCGGGGCGGCTGCCCCGAGGGGACAGGGCTGTCGTGGGGTCCGGCAATCGTCATGAGCGTCGGGAGAAAAGGGAGGTGACCGTCGTGTCGCAGCGGTCGCCGGAGCATAGCAGTTTAATGACTGACTGGTCATTTATCGATGACCTTCCCCATAGTCTGCTGAGAGGCAAGGGGCCTGAATTCGCGACAGCCTGGCGGTGCAGGCATGATTCGGACGGCCGCTGCGTTCAGCGCCGGCACCGAACCGCCTCCATGCCATGCGCCCGATCCACATCGCCCGATTGCTGTTGCTGTCCTTCCTGTGGGGGGGCGCCTACCTCTTCATGCGGTCGTCTGCGCCGGCCTTCGGGCCTTTTCCGATGGTGTTTCTGCGCATGGCGATGGGAAGCCTGCTGGTGCTGTTGCCGCTGACCCTGTGGCGCACCGGTCTGGCACCGATGCGCGCCTACTGGCGCGGTGTGTTGATCTACGGTAGTGCTTTTACCGCGGTCCCGTTTCTTGGGCTGGGCTTTTCTGCCCTGTCGATCTCGGCCGGCATGCTGGCGGTTCTGCAATCGACCGCCCCACTGTTTTCGGCGATCGTCGCCCATGTCTGGCTGCGTGACCGGATCACGCCGATGCGCGCACTCGGTCTGATGGTGGGTTTCGCAGGGGTCACCGTACTGGTCTGGGACAAGGTCGGTGCCTCGCAGGGCGCCACGCTGGCCATTCTGATCACGATTGCGGTGACGGTGCTCTGGGGCGTGTCCTCGAATTACGCGAAGGTGGCTCTGACCGGCCTCGATCCCCTGTCGCTGGCTACCGGCAGCATCACGGTGGCAGCGCTCATTGCCGCGCCCTTCGCGCTGATGACCTGGCCTGCTCAGGATCCGGGGCTGGTTGCCTGGCTGGAGGTGATCTTCATGGGGATCGCCTCGTCGGGGTTGGGCTTCATCCTCTACTTCGGTCTGTTGCGCGATATCGGCCCGGTGCGGGCGATCTCGGTCACCTTTCTGAATCCGATCGTGGCGATGGCATCGGCTGCGGTCTATCTGGGTGAGCCGATCACCTTGCGGATGGTGATCGGATGCGCCATCGTGCTGACCGGCACCGCGCTGACGCTCGGTCTTTTTCCGCGTCGATCATGACGCCACGCTCATCACCATGACCTCAATGACCTCAATCACCAATCCCTCGATCGAACAGGCGCAGTTCGGACCGGTCACGGTCTGTTTCGGCGACAAGCACGGCAAATACCCGGACGGCAACCAACTGATCGTGACCGGCAGCGACACGCGCGCGGTGTTTGATACGCCCAAGGTGGCCAACCATATCGGGCCGCTTTTCGACGATGCCGACGTGGTGATCATGGGTCATGTGCATGAAGACCATATGGCCGGGCTGCATCGGCTGCCGGGCGTGCCGGTGCATGTTCATGAGGCCGACCTCGAGGCCGCCCGAAGCTGGGAGGGGCTGTCGCGCCATTACGGCTATCCGCAGTCGGTGCTCGATGGTTTTCGGGCCAAGATCGAACGCGATTTCCATTACGCGCCGCGCCCCGATGCCATTGGCTATCGCGACGGTGCCACCTTTGACCTCGGTGGTCTTACGGTGCGCGCCATTCATATGCCGGGTCATACCGCCGGCCACTGCGTTCTGATGGTCGAGCCGCACGGCATCGCCTTCATCGGTGATATCGACCTCTCGAGCTTCGGCCCTTACTACGGCGACGCCACCTCCAATCTCGCCGAGTTTCGCGCAACGCTCAAGGCGGTGGCCGAACTGCCCGCCTCGGTCTGGATCACCTCGCATCACAAGGGCGCGATCACTTCCCGCACCGAATTCGATGCGCTGCTCGCCGCCTTCGAGGCTCGCATCGGCCAGCGCAGCGAGCGACTGCTCGAGATGATCGGCGCCGACACCCGTTCGCTTGATGAACTGGTCACACAGCGCCTGCTCTATCCGACCAGCTTGACCGAGGGCTTCGTCGATTCGGTCGAGCGTCACACCATTGCCCAGCATCTGGACGAGCTGCAGGCGCAAGGGCGTGTGATCAGGCGGGACGACGGGCGCTATCGGGTCGCTGCCTGAGGCCGATCCTGTACGATCACCCCTTCTGTTGCTAGGGGTCCTGGCGGGCTGGCGCGTATCGCGCGAGCCGACCGGGTGAGAGATACCCTCCGAACCTGATGCGGGTAATGCCGCCGAAGGGAAGCCGAGTCGGCCAGCGCGATGAATGCCGTGCGCAATCCCCCGATTCGATGGAGCCCCAGCGATGCCACGATCGACTTCCGGGGAATCCGCCATGAATGCACCTCTCGAATTTGCCGCCGCCACTGCCGCCGTCGATACCGCGGCGGTTGCGCCTTTGCCTCGCTCGATGAAGCTCTATGTCGAAGGCTCGCGACCCGACATTCGCGTGCCGATGCGCGCCATCTCGCAAGACGACACCTCGGCCTCGATGGGCGCCGAACCCAATCCGCCGGTCTTCGTCTACGACACCAGCGGGCCCTACACCGATCCGGCGGCCAATATCGACATTCGCAAGGGTCTGGCGCCGCTGCGCGCCGAGTGGATCAGCGAGCGCGGTGATACCGAGCTGATGGATGGTCCGAGTTCGCAATACGGCCGTGACCGACTGGCCGACACTCGCCTGGACGAGCTGCGTTTTGATCTCACGCGTGCGCCGCGCCGCGCCCGGGCCGGCGCCAATGTCACCCAGATGCACTATGCCCGCCGCGGCATCATCACGCCCGAAATGGAGTTCGTGGCGATTCGCGAGAACCTGCGTCGCGCCGAATACATCGCCTCGCTCAAGGCGGCCGGCCCGACCGGAGAGCGCATGGCCGAGCTGCTCGGGCGCCAGCACCGCGGCGAGTCGTTTGGTGCGGCGATTCCTGCCGAGATCACGCCCGAGTTCGTGCGCAGCGAAGTGGCACGTGGCCGAGCCATCATCCCGGCCAATATCAATCACCCCGAAACCGAGCCGATGATCATCGGTCGCAATTTCCTGGTGAAGATCAACGCCAACATCGGTAATTCGGCGGTCAGCTCGTCAATCGGCGAAGAGGTCGAGAAGATGACCTGGTCGATCCGCTGGGGCGGCGACACGGTGATGGACCTCTCCACCGGCAAGCACATCCATGAGACGCGCGAGTGGATCATTCGCAATTCGCCGGTGCCGATCGGGACCGTCCCGATCTACCAGGCGCTGGAGAAAGTCAACGGCAAGGCCGAAGACC
>CAIKZV010000616.1 GCA_903831925.1 uncultured Burkholderiales bacterium | reverse complement strand
GGTAAGCGACCAGCGCCTGGCCGGTGTGCGAGCGGGCGACCGCGGCCACCTGGTCCGGCGTGCCGGTGCAGACGACCTCGCCGCCCGCCTCGCCACCTTCGGGCCCGAGGTCGATCAGCCAGTCGCTCGCGCGGATCACGTCGAGGTTGTGTTCGATCACGACCAGCGAGTGGCCCGCGTCGAGCAGCTTGCGCAGCGCGCGCAGCAGGCGGGCGACGTCGTCGAAGTGCAGGCCGGTGGTCGGCTCGTCGAACAGAAACAGCGTCCCGCGCTTGCCGCGGGCCTTGTCCAGCCCCTTGCTCGCGGCTTCGGCCAGAAAGCCGGCGAGTTTCAGGCGCTGCGCTTCGCCGCCCGAGAGTGTGGGCACCGGCTGGCCGAGCCGCAGATAATCGAGTCCGACATCCTCGAGCGGCTGCAGGCGGGTGGCGATGTCATAGTCGTCGGCAAAAAAGGCCAGCGCCTCATGCACCGTGAGTTCGAGCACATCGGCAACCGAGCGGGTGGCGCCGCGCCCGGCAATCGCGACCTCCAGAATCTCGGGCCGAAAGCGCCGGCCGTCACAGTCGGGGCAGCGCAGATACACGTCGGACAGAAACTGCATCTCGACATGCTCAAAGCCGTTGCCGCCGCAGGTCGGGCATCGGCCGTCGCCGGCATTGAAGCTGAAGGTGCCGGCGGTATAGCCGCGTTCGCGCGAGACCTCGGCCGCCGCAAAGCGTTTTCGGATCGAATCGAAGGCACCGACATAACTCACCGGATTGGAGCGGGTGGTCTTGCCGATCGGCGACTGGTCGACGAACACCACGTCTTCAAGCCAGTCGTCGCCGAGCAGTCGATCGTGACGCCCGGGCGACTCGCTGGGCTTGCCCTTGGCCTTGAGCAGCGCCGGCAGCAGGACATCCTGCATCAGGGTTGATTTGCCGCTGCCCGAGACCCCGGTCAGGCACACCAGCCGACCCAGCGGAATCTCGACATTGACCGACTTGAGGTTGTGCTCGGTAGCGCCCTCGAGCACCAGCTTCGGTGTGGACGCGGTGACCGGTGCAAGCTGCGTGGCCGGAATCGATTTGCGCCCGGACAGGTAATCGCCGGTGAGCGTGTCGGCGCGGCGCAGGCCCTCGGGCTCGCCCCAGTAGACGATGCGCCCGCCGCGCTCGCCCGGCCCCGGGCCGATATCGAGCATGCGGTCTGCGGCAAACATCACCTGCGGATCGTGCTCGACCACCACCAGCGAATTGCCGGCATCGCGCAGCCGCTTCATGACGCCGATCACCCGGCCCATGTCGCGCGGATGCAGGCCGATGCTGGGTTCGTCCAGCACGAACAGGGTGTTGACCAGCGAGGTGCCAAGCGCGGTGGTCAGATTGATGCGCTGGACTTCGCCGCCCGAAAGCGTGCGCGACTGCCGGTCGAGGGTGAGATAGGCGAGGCCGACATCGGCCAGATAGCGCAGGCGTGCGCGCACCTCGGTGAGCAGCAGCAGGGTGGCCTCATCGAGCGGCGCCGGCAGT
>CAIKZV010000615.1 GCA_903831925.1 uncultured Burkholderiales bacterium | reverse complement strand
CGGCACGCAAAATCATCGATTCACTCTCGATGAGATTAAAGATCGCTTTGAAGAAACGTTCGGTTATCGCTTCTAAGCAGGGAATACTGATGCGCGGGATATTACGTGGCGTGGTCGGGGCGCTCGGCCTTACCGTGAGCCTAGTTGCTGCTGCCAAATCTCCCCCGCTCCAGGGACCTGCAGTGATCGAGCAGGCAGCGCGCGAAGAGCGGCCGGAGTGGGCCGAGACACTGGGCCGCGTCGCAGATGCGGTCGTGTCGATCAAGATCGATTTGACGCGCGCCTTTGATACCGAATGGACGTCTTCGGGCCAAGCGACAGGATTCGTTGTCGATGCGGAGCGAGGGATTAGTCTCACTAATCGCCACGTCGTCACCCCGGGACCGGTCACTGCCGGGGCGGTCTTCGTGAACCACGAAGAGGTCGAGTTGACGCCCATTTATCGGGATCCCGTCCACGACTTTGGCTTTTACCGGTACGACCCTAAGAAACTACATTTCATGCACCCGCAGGCCCTGCAGTTGGCGCCGGAAGCGGCCAAGGTGGGGACTGAAATACGCGTAGTGGGCAATGACGCGGGAGAACAATTGTCGATCCTCGCCGGTACCCTCGCGCGACTTGACCGGGATGCCCCGGAATATGGCGCAGGCAAGTACAACGACTTCAATACCTTTTATTACCAAGCGGCATCGAGTACGTCGGGGGGCTCCTCTGGGTCGCCCGTTGTGGATGTTCGCGGCCGTGCGATCGCCTTGAATGCCGGGGGCGCAAGCCAATCCGCATCGAGCTTCTACCTGCCGCTCGATCGCGTGGTGCGAGCACTGAAGCTCGTTGAAGCCGGCCAGCCAGTGCCGCGCGGGACCTTGCAGACGGTGTTCTCCTATACGCCGTACGATGAATTGCGTCGTCTAGGGCTGAGCGAGCACATGGAAGTGGTTGCGCGGACGGCCTCGCCAAAACAAACCGGCATGCTGGTGGTTCGCGAGGTGCAGCCGGGATCTGCGGCCGAAGCCGCGATCGCGCCGGGTGATATCTTGACCCGGATCAATGGTCGACTGATCACCGAGTTTCTGACTTTGGAGTCATTGCTCGACGAGGCGGTCGGCAACACCTTGGATATTGAGGTGGAGCGTGGCGGGGAGCGGATTGAACGGAAGATCATCGTTGATGATCTGCATACGCTGACACCCGATGAGTACATCACCTTTGGAGAGGCCATCTTTCATCGCCTGTCGTATCAGATGGCCCGTCATCTGAATGCGCCTGTGAAAGGGATTTATGTCGCCAATCCAGGTTACGTCCTCGGCACGGCGGGAGTGCCGAAAGGTGCTGTGATCACCTCGTTTGATGGGCACGCCGTCAGTTCTTTAGACGATCTCGAGAAAGTGTTTGAAGGGCTGGCGCAGGGTGACCGAGCTACGGTCAGGTTCTTCACCAGCGAGGACATTCAGTATTCTCAATTAAGATCCGTGAGAATTGATCGCGTCTGGTTCAGTGCGGAGCGCTGTCATCGGGATGACGCCACCGGAAAGTGGCCCTGTCGCGCGCTAGCAGCGGGACCGAAATCCGCTTCGATTCAGCCGACGACGACCACATTCCAGACTATCGGGGATGATCGTGCGGACCGGGTGGCGCCTGCGCTTGCGATGGTGAATTTCGACGTGCCCTTCCAGATCTCCGGTATTTCTGGACGCAGTTACCATGGCACCGGCG
>CAIKZV010000614.1 GCA_903831925.1 uncultured Burkholderiales bacterium | reverse complement strand
TTGTTGTTCGGATCGAGCCACGACAAGGTGCCCGGAACAAAGGTCGGATAAAGCTCACGGGCATACTCAAGTGCGCGATAGGTCTCGATGCTGTCGATCACGACGCGATTGTTCGCATCAACGATCGACCCGCCGAAAGCCCAGATCAGCCAGTGCGTCCAGCCGCTGTCGCCGGTAGCGTTACCCAGCGCCATGCCGCCTGGGGTGCCCTTGTCCTTGAGCGCCCTGAACATGCGCAAGAAGCCGTCGGTATCTTTCGGAAAGGTATCAAAGCCCGCGGCTTTGACCATGCTCTCGCGGTAAACCATCATCGCACCGGCGCAGCCGAGCGGCACACCGATCCAGCGCTTGCCATCAGGCTTCAGATAGGCCTCACCTGCCGGATACCAGCCGCCGTATTTCTTGCCGAGGTAGTCGCACAGATCGGTGACGTCGAGCAGCTTTTCCGGATAGAGGTTGGCGTCGTCGTTGGTCGACAAAATGATGTCAGGACCCGCGCCGGTATTGGCCGCAACAGCCGCCTTGGGGCGGACGTCCTCCCAGCCTTCATTGTCGACCCTGACTTCAACGCCGGTTTTTTCGGTGAACTTCTTGACATTGGCCATATAGGCATCGATGTCGCCCTGAACGAAACGGCTCCAGCGCAACACCCGAAGTTTCGCGCCAGGCTCGGGCTTGAAGGACAGTGCACTCTGCGCATGGACGGCAGGCGCCCAGACCGATGCGCCCGAAAGCGCAGTGCCGGCCGCGACACCTGCGGTGCCTTCGAGAAATCGGCGACGATCAAAATGCTCTTTGGTCATGAAAGGTCTCCTTGGAATCCGTGTGGCAAATAAGTAGAAAGGGCACCGGGGTCAGAAACGGGAAAGCTCACTCATCAGGAAGGCGCATGCCGCTTTCGGGGTCAAAAAGATGGCAGCGCGAGGTATCAGGGCGCAGATGAATCGTGCTGCCCGGGGTAAAGCTGTGGCGCTCGCGAAAGACAGCCGAGATTTCGTTGCCACGGTGACGGCAGACGACGAAGGTATCGGCTCCGGTGGGCTCAACCGTCACGACTTGCACCGGAATGGCGTCTTGCTCTTCGAGACTGAGATTCTCGGGCCGGGTCCCGAAAATCACCGATTGACCGCCCTCCAGCCGAACAGCAGAAGGCGCCGGAATACGGGTGCCATCGGCAAGCTCGACCTGTCGAACGCCCTGGTCGACCCGGACCGTGCCAGGCAGAAAGTTCATGGCAGGTGAACCGATGAAACCGGCCACAAAAAGGTTCGCCGGGTGGTCGTAGAGGTGCAATGGACTGCCCGCTTGTTCAATCCGTCCGTCTTTCATCACCACGATCTGATCGCCCATTGTCATGGCCTCGATCTGATCGTGAGTGACATAGATGGAGGTTGTCTTGAGCCGCTGATGAAGCTCCTTGAGCTCGGTGCGCATGGCAACCCGCAGTTTGGCATCAAGGTTTGAGAGCGGCTCATCGTAAAGAAAGACCTGCGGATCCCGGACGATCGCTCGCCCCATGGCCACCCGCTGACGCTGGCCGCCGGACAGCTGCCGAGGGAAACGACCAAGCAGCTGAGTCAATCCGAGAATCTCGGCTGCACGCCCGACCTTGGCATCGATGTCGGCTTTGCTGACTTTCGCAAGCATCAGCGAAAAGGACATGTTGTCGCGCACGGTCATGTGCGGATAGAGCGCATAGTTCTGGAACACCATGGCGATGTCACGCTGCTTGGGCGGCACATCGTTGACCAGCGTCTGGCCGATGCTGATCTCGCCGTCGCTGACACGCTCCAGGCCAGCAATCATCCGCAGCAATGTCGATTTACCGCAGC
>CAIKZV010000613.1 GCA_903831925.1 uncultured Burkholderiales bacterium | reverse complement strand
GCTCGATGCCCGACGCCGCGCGAAGCTGCGCCACCGCCCGCTCGTGCGTACCCGGCTTTCCGATCACAGCCTGGCCATCGATGGTGGCCGTCTGGTCTGATCCGATGACCAGTGCGTCGGGATAGCGGGCGGCGACCGCACTGGCCTTTTCGAGCGACAGACGCAGCGCGATCGCCTGCGGCGTTTCATCGGGCCGGGGCGACTCGTCGACACCGGGGGCGCAGACCTCGAAGGGCAGGCGCAAACGCTGGAGCAATTCGCGCCGAAAGGCCGAGGTCGAGGCAAGAATCAGGGGAGGTCGGTTCATGAGCGGAGCTATCATACTTGGTCACCGACGCGCCGCCTTGGCGTGTCTGCCGGACAGGACCGCGCTCAGATGACCCTCCCGCCCATCGATACGCATGCTTTCACCCGGCTGGGCGAGACCGCCAGCGGCCGGCTGACGCCCGATGAGCTGCCCAGGCTCAGTTCGATGCTGGTCTCGAATGACGGTGGGCTCGATTGGCAACTCGACGGGCGCAGCGACCTGCGCGCCGACGGAAGCCGCGAATCGTCCATGGATCTTCGGTTTTCGGCGCGCCTGACGGTGCGGTGTTCCCGTTGTCTTGAACCGCTTGAAGTGGCCTTTTCCGACCATCACCGCTATCGGATGGTCGGCAGCGAGTCGCAGGCCGAACGCGAAGACGTCGACGACGACGAGCACGACCTGCTGGTGTCGTCGCGTCGATTCGATCTGGCCGAGCTGATCGAAGATGAGGCGATCATGGCCTTGCCCTCTGCGCCTCACCATCCCGATTGTCACGCGCCACTGGCTGCCAATACCCGGGATGCGCAGGTCGCTCAGGACGATGGCACCGAAGTGCCCGATCAGAAGGCATCGCCTTTTGCGTCGCTCGCTGCGCTGCGCAAACGCCAGTGATTCACTGCCGGGCTGGATCTGCTATACTCGTCGATTAACTTTCTATGGGCCGGGAGTCCAGTAATGGCCGTCCAGCAAAACAAGAAGTCCCCCTCCAAGCGCGGTATGCACCGCTCGCACGACTTCATCTCGAAGCCGCCGCTTGCCGTCGAGCCGAGCACCGGCGAAATCCATCTGCGTCACCATGTGAGCCCCAACGGGTTTTATCGCGGCCGTAAAGTCGTCAAGACCAAAGCCGACGAGTAACCAGGGCGTCGACTGCCTTGGCTGACGACGTACCCTTCTCATTGCAGCACCTGGACGCCGTTTCGCCGGCATCCGGGGGCGCTGCGGTGATCGAAGGTCCGATTGGTGCGTTCCCCTTGCCAGAGTCCGAATGACGGTTCGCGTAGCCATCGATTGCATGGGCGGCGATCACGGGTTGTCGGTCACGATTCCGGCGGCGATCGCTTTCTCCGATCACCAGTCCGACGTTCATCTCATTCTGGTTGGAAAACAGGCCCAGATTCTTGAGGCGCTGCGCGCTGCCGGCCGTGAACCGGCGGGGCCGGATGCCAGGCTGAGTATCCACGATGCGACCGAGGTGGTCGAAATGGATGAGCCGGTGGCGCAGGCCCTGCGGGGTAAACGCGATTCGTCAATGCGTGTTGCCATCGATCTGGTTCGCCGGGGTCAGGCAGATGCCTGTGTCAGTGCCGGCAATACCGGCGCGCTGATGGCCATTTCACGCTCGGTGCTCAAGATGATCGACGGCATCGATCGGCCCGCGATTGCGGCATCCTTGCCGACCCGGACCGGCGGTCAGACGATGGTGCTCGATCTGGGTGCCAACGTCGATTGCGATCCCAGCCATCTGCTGCAGTTTGCGGTGATGGGTTGTGCGCTGGTGTCGGTGCTCGGTGGCAGCGAGCGGCCAAGCGTCGGTTTGCTCAACATCGGCGAAGAAGTGATCAAGGGCAACGACGTCGTCAAGCAGGCCGGCGAGTTGCTTCGAACCAGCGGTCTCAATTTCATCGGCAATGTTGAAGGCAACGATCTGTTTGCCGGCACCGTCGATGTCGTCGTCTGCGACGGATTTGTTGGCAATGTCGCCCTCAAGACTTCCGAGGGTCTGGCGCAGATGCTGTCGGGTTTCATTCGCGAAGAGTTCACGCGCGGCCCCCTGGCCAAAGCGATTGCGATGCTGGCCTATCCGGTGCTCAAACGATTCAAGCAACGCATCGATCACCGCCGCTACAACGGCGCGAGTCTGGTCGGTTTGAGAGGCATCGTCATCAAGAGCCACGGCTCGTCCGATGCCTACGGTTTCGAACAGGCCCTGAGGCGCGGGTATGATGCCTCCCGAAATGGCCTTTTGCGTCGGATTACCGATGCGATCCCTACGGTGCAATCATCCCAATGAGCTCGACCGCGCGAGTCTATTCCCGCATTGTTGGTGTCGGCAGTGCCCTGCCGGAGCGCCTCGTGACCAATGCCATGCTGGTGGCCGAACTCGGCGAGCGCGGCATCGAAACCTCCGATGACTGGATCCTTGCCCGAACCGGCATCAGCCAGCGCTATATCGCGTCGCCGGAGGTCACCAGTTCAGTGCTTGGCGCTCGCGCCGCGCGGGCCGCGCTCGACTACTGCGGCATGGCCCCGGATGCGATCGATCTGATCATCGTGGCCACCTCCACGCCCGACTATGTCTTTCCGAGCACCGCCTGTCTGGTGCAGCGTGATCTGGGCATCTCAGGATGTCCGGCCTTCGATGTCCAGGCGGTCTGTTCCGGTTTCGTTTATGCACTGACTGTCGCAGACGCGCTGATCGCCAACGGCTCGGCCAAAAATGCGCTGGTGATCGGCGCCGAAGTCTTCTCCCGGATTCTCGACTGGAGCGATCGCGGCACCTGTGTGCTGTTTGGCGACGGTGCAGGTGCGGTGGTGCTCTCGGCCTCCGATCGTCCGGGCATCCTCGCCTCGAAGCTGCATGCCGATGGCCGTCATGAAGGTCTGCTGCGCACAGCCGGCAATGTTTCGCACGGAGCAATCGTCGGCACGCCCTTCCTCACCATGGACGGTCAGGCGGTCTTCAAGCTCGCGGTCAGCATGCTCGATCAGGTCGGACGTGAAACCGTGCAAGCCGCCGGTCTGACGGTCGCTGATATTGATTGGCTCGTCCCGCATCAGGCCAATATCCGCATTCTTCAGGCCACTGGCCGCAAGCTGGGTGTGCCTGCCGAGCGGGTCGTGGTGACGGTTGATCAGCACGCCAATACGTCAGCCGCGTCGGTGCCGCTTGCCCTCGACACCGCGGTTCGTGACGGCCGCATCCGCGAAGGGCACCGTGTCATGCTGCAGGGGGTGGGCGGTGGCTTCACCTGGGGCAGTGTGTTCGTCCAGTTCTGATTGCCACGATCGACGCCATCTTCATGAAACTCGCATTCGTCTTTCCCGGACAGGGCTCGCAGGCCGTCGGGATGCTCGATTCCCTGACCGCCAACCCGGTCGTTGCCCGGATGATCATCGAGGCCGACGACGCGCTCGGTGAGCCGCTGTCGACGCTGATCGAAAAGGGGCCTGCCGATGCGCTGGCTCTGACGGTCAATACCCAGCCTGCAATGCTTCTCGCAGGTCTGGCCTGTTATCGCGCATGGCGCGCCGCAGGGGGCGCCGATGCCTCGGCGTTCGCAGGCCACAGCCTCGGTGAGTACACCGCGCTGACGGCTGCCGGCGTGTTCGATCTTGCCTCGGCACTCAAACTCGTGCGTTTGCGGGCGCAAGCAATGCAGGAGGCAGTGCCGGTCGGAACCGGCGGCATGGCCGTGATCCTGGGACTCGACGATGATCTGGTGCGCGAAGCATGTCGCGAAGCAAGCGAGTCGATCGGCGCGATGCCACGCGATACCGGCAGCGGTCCAGCAGCTGATGTGCAAATTGCACATGTCGTCGAGCCGGCCAATTTCAATGCGCCCGCGCAGGTCGTGATCGCCGGCAGTACCGCGGCGCTTGAGCTTGCCTGCGAGATTGCCAAGAAAAAGGGCGCCAAGCGAGCCATGCCGCTTGCGGTGTCGGCGCCCTTTCATTCTTCCTTGCTCAAGCCGGCAGGCGATCGCCTTGCTGTGGCTCTGAGAGCCATCAGCATGAATCGCCCGAGTGCGCCGGTCATCAACAACGTCGACGTGACCGCGAATGCTGAGACTGAGGCGATCATCGACGCACTGGTGCGCCAGGCACACAGCCCGGTTCGCTGGGTCGAGGTGGTGCTGGCGCTGCAGGCGATGGGCATCACGCATGTCATCGAATTCGGGCCGGGCAAGGTCCTCGGCGGCATGATCAAACGGATCGCGCCCGACCTGAAGGTCGGTGCTGTCTTCGATGCAGCCAGTCTCGAATCGACGCTCAAGGATTTTGCATGACCCAAGACACAGCAGCCCTGTCGGGTCGCGTCGCACTCGTCACCGGTGCGTCTAGAGGCATCGGTCGCGCCATCGCCCTCGAACTCGGCCGCCTTGGCGCGACGGTGATCGGTACCGCCACCTCCGAAGCCGGAGCTCAAGGCATCAGCGATGCACTGGCTGCGGCGGGTTTCGCCGGTCGAGGCGCTGTACTTGATGTGGCCGATGCTGCGGGTACCGACGCCCTGATTGCTGCGATCAGCAAGGCCGAGGGCGCGCCGTCGATCCTGATCAACAATGCCGGCATCACCCGCGACAACCTCGCCATGCGCATGAAAGACGATGAGTGGGATGCCGTGCTGGACACCAACCTCAAAGCCGTCTTTCGCATGAGTCGCGCAGTGATGCGCACCATGATGAAGCAGCGCTATGGCCGCATCGTCAGCATCACTTCGGTGGTGGGTGCTTCGGGTAACCCGGGTCAGGCTAACTACGCTGCAGCCAAGGCTGGTGTGGCGGGCATGACGCGCGCATTGGCCCGCGAACTGGGTTCGCGCCACATCACGGTGAACTGC
>CAIKZV010000612.1 GCA_903831925.1 uncultured Burkholderiales bacterium | reverse complement strand
GCACTGTCAGATCGCGATCAGACCGTCAGCAGGCTGTCGCTGCTGACCGGCATTCATCGACAGGACATCAACCGGCTGCGCGAACTGAACAAGCTGCCCGAGGCGGCGATCGACTCGAACTCCGCGCTGTCGCCACGGCTGATCGGACGCTGGCTGCGCAGCCCCGAGTTTCTGGCCAAAGGCAAACCGGCTGCGCTTTACCGCACCCGCTCGCAGGGCCAGCCCTCATTCGAGGATCTGGTCGAATCGGAGAGCAAGGACATCCGCCCGCGTGCGGTGCTCGATGAGTGGTTGCGGATCGGCGTCATCGGCGAGCGCGAAGACGGACGGCTCGCGCTGAAGATGGAGGCCTTCGTGCCGAACGCGGCGTTACCGGAAAAGACCGAGATCGTCAGCGGCATTATTTCCGATCATCTTTCGGCAAGCGTCAGTAACCTGATCGGCGCAGACCCTGCCTTCTTCGACCGGCGATTCCAGTTCGTCGGTTTGAGCGACGCAGCGCAAGCCAGCCTGGTGGCCGCTGCGACCGCATCGAGCATGCAACACCTGAAGGACCTGAACGAGCTGGCCGCGAAGCTTGCTGCAGACAACGAAACCGCGACCACTAACCGTATCTCAGTCGGCGTCTTCGTCTTTCACGAAAGGAAAACCGTTGAATCAAAAACCGATCCGTAGCGCGGCTTTTGCGCTTGCATGCACACTATGGCTGCCCGGTTGCGTGAATATCCAGATGTCCGGCGGGAGCGGTGGCATTGACGGCTCTGGCCTTGACGATCGAAGCCCACCGTCGTTTATGGACCGAATGCTGGGTACACAGCCGCGCATCACGGTGCTCGAAACGCGGGGCGATTCATACGCATTCCAGCCGGTCGTCGAACGCGAGAAGATTCCGCCCTCCTACGGCATGCTGACAAGCGCCAAAGGCAGCGCAAAGGTACAGATGCCCGATGGGGTGGTGTACGAGCTTGGCGCAGATACCAGCGTCGAATTCAAGCTTGAAGGCGGCAAGTGGATGCCGGTGCTCGAGCGCGGCACGATACGCGCGCCGGCAAAAGCGTCGGTGTCCACGCCGATGGTATCGATGATCGTCTGCGAGGGGTCCTGGGAAATCCGGCGCAGCGCCCCGGCGCTGACTGTGACAAGTTGCCCGGGCGGCAGTGTTCGCTGGTTGCCCGGTACTCCGGCAACACCGCTGACCTCCGCGGCTGTTCTTCAGCTGGATGAACCTGGCCGCAAAGTCAGCGACTCGCGCTAGTTGAGCGCTTGGTGCGTCTGGATCCGAGGAGCTTCCTTGCCCATTGCCCCGCGCCGTCTGACATTGCTGGCTCCCTTGATCGCCGTGCTCGGACTGACGGCTTGCCAATCGGCGCAGACAACGCGCTCAGGCAGCGTGGGGGTCGCACGCGAGCAGTTGATGCCGACCCTCTTGGACGATGAGGAATTTCGCACCGAGGCTGCCCTCAATTACAAGCGAGTCATCGGCGCTGCGCGCCGGCATGCACTCCTGGACCGCGAACCGACCCAGCTTGACCGTGCACAGCAAACAATGCAGCGACTGACTGCGCAGACAGGCGTGTTCCGCGACGATGCGCCCGGGTGGTCCTGGGAGATCCATGTCATCACCGCCGACCGTATCGGTGCGTGGTGCCTT
>CAIKZV010000611.1 GCA_903831925.1 uncultured Burkholderiales bacterium | reverse complement strand
TCGACAAAGTGGCGTTCGATCACAATGGCGTTGTGCTGATTCAGCTTCGAGTCGGCGCAGAATGCGCCAACGCCGTCATCGGACCGATGCCGGCGCAAGAAAAAACACACGACAAGCTTTCTTCTGGAGACAAACCATGAGTCATCTGCCATTGCTGCCGGCCGTGCCGACAGAGCCGCCCCTGTCCGATATCCTGGCCGATCTGCGCACCCTGGCCGGTCCCGATTTCGAGTTTCCGAATTTGTATCGCGTCATGGGCCACTCGCCCGAGATGCTGCGCGCGTGGGTCGCCTTTGCCTGGCCGCTGCGACTCAAGGCGACCACCTCCCGCAGTCTGAGGGAACTGCTGATTTTGCGCGGCGCACAGGTCTGCAACGCAAAATTCGAGTGGGCGCATCATGTTCCCATGGCTTTTTCTGCGGGCGTGTCACGAGCGCAGATTGATGCGCTGGAGCATTGGCGACAAGCCGATTGTTTCGATGCGCGCCAGCGTGCTGCGCTACGCCTCGCAGAAGAGGTGTCGATCGGACCGGCGGCCACGCCTGAATCAATCGCCGAGCTTCGCGCGTGCGGGTTTACCGACGCAGAAGTGGTCGAGTTGACGCTGACGGCGTCGTTCTATGTTTGCGTGGCCCGATTTCTGGGATCGATGGACATGCCGCTGGAGCCAGAGTACGAAAAGTATGTCGCGAATGGCCAGTGCCGATTGCCCTCCGCTTGAGGTGGACTGGTGCGGCTGCGTTGCATCACAACGCGCCTCGATGAACACGAGCTCACCGGATTGCCCTAAGCTCGGTCTGATAACAACAAGAGGGGACTCACATGAAGACTGATGGACAGCAATTTCCAGGCTTGGCTGATTCTGACTCGGTCGAATCGCCGTCACCGCGTCTACTTGGCGGTGCCGCGCGCAGACGAGCGATCGGATCGATCGGTGCGATCGTTGGCGCGCCCTTTGTTCTGGGCAGCCAGGCGCGAGCGCAAGCGGCCTGGCCAACCCGGCCGGTGAAATACGTCAATCCATTTCCGCCGGGCGGGGCAACCGACACCTTGTCGCGACTGTTCTGCGCAAAGATGAGCGAGGTCACCGGGCAGCAATGGGTGGTCGAGAACATCGGTGGTGGCGGCGGCGATATCGGGGTGAATACCGTTGCCCGTGCTGCGCCCGATGGCTATACCTTCGGTCTGGGTGGCGTCTCGTCTCACGCGATTTCACCGACGCTGAAAGCTGGCAAGCTGCCCTTCGATTCAGACCGAGATTTCACCTTCATCACGAATATCTGGTCGTTGCCGAATTTTCTGGTGGGCAATCTCGGCCTGTCGGCCGGGACGATCCCAGAACTGATCGACCTTCTGAAAAAAAACCCGGGAAAATATTCCTATGCATCGGCGGGACTGGGGACAACCCTTCACATCTCAGGCGAACTCTTCAAGTTGTATGCGGGTGTGGATATGGTTCATGTGCCGTATCGCGGCGCAGCCCCGGCGATGGTCGATGTCATTGGCGGTCAGGTTCAGATGATCTTCGACAATATTCCGGGTGCGCTGGTGCAATACACCCCCGGCAAGGTCAGGGGTTACGGTGTGACCAGCGCAAAACGAAGCCCTGTCGTGCCGGATATTCCTGCGATTGCCGAGTTCCTGCCGGGCTATGACCTCAGTTCGTGGACGTCGATGTGCGGGCCCGCGAAGATTCCTGCGGTCATCGTCGAGCGTGCATCGATGTTCGCCAAGAAGGCACTCGAAAGTCCTGATCTGCAGAAGGCCTTTCTCGAGCGCGGTGCGACCACCTTCTGGCTCAGCCCGCAGGATGCCACCGCCTATCGAGCCAGTGAGGCCAAGCGCCTTGGCGACATCATCACGCGTGCCAAGATTACCGTTGATTGAATCGCGATGCGTCGTCCATTAGCAGGAACCCTCACATGAAAAATCATTTCAAGCAGCGGCTCGCGCAGCCGCGCATTATCCTCGCACCAGGCGTCTACGATGGTCTGTCTGCCCTGATCGCGCAGCAGTCGGGCTTTGAGGCGCTCTACCTGTCGGGCGGTTCGGTTGCCTACACCTTGCTCGGTCGCTCGGACGTCGGTCTGACCAGTTATACCGAGGCAGTCGATACCCTCGCCCGAGTCACCGACCGTGTATCAACACCGGTTATCGTCGATGCCGATACCGGGTTCGGCAATGCCCTGAATGTCAAGCGCACGGTGCGCGGTTTTGAGCGGGCCGGTGCAGCAATGATCCAGCTTGAAGACCAGACCTTTCCCAAGCGCTGTGGTCATCTGGCAGGCAAGACCGTGGTGCCGGCTTCGGAGATGTGCGGAAAAATTCGGGCTGCAGTCGATGCCCGACACAGTGATACCACGCTCATTCTTGCCCGCACCGATTCGATTGCGGTCGAAGGCCTGCAGTCTGCGCTGGATCGCGCTGAGCGATACCTGGAGTGCGGTGCGGATGCCCTCTTCATCGAAGCGCTTCGAACGCCGGCAGACATGGATACCGCATGCGCGCGCTTTGCCGGCCGTGCGCCACTGCTCGCGAATATGGTCGAGGGGGGCCAGACGCCGATCCAGCCCGCCGATGAACTGGAGCGCCGTGGATTCCGGATTGCGATTTTTCCCGGAGGCACCGTCAGGGCGGTGGCCAGGACATTGATGGACTACTACGCGAGCCTGCAGGCTCATCGCACCACCTTGCCTTGGAAAGACCGCATGCTCGATTTCGATGGCATCAACGAGGTGGTCGGAACGCCACAGCTTCTCGATGAAGGTCGGGGCTACGAAGCCGGATGATGGTCATGGACAATCGATCTGACCCGTGTGATTCAGGAGAGCGCTTCAGCATGAATTCATCGTTTCGCGATGGCGCCGTCAGGGCGACAGGCACTCTGACCTTGAAGATGGTCGCTGGCCTTTGCATGCTGCTGACCCTGATGGTGCTGCCTGACGAATCGTGGTCACAGGCTTATCCCTCGCGACCGATCAAGCTGATCTCGCCGCTCGCGGCAGGCG
The DNA here is from genome assembly GCA_903831925.1 of uncultured Burkholderiales bacterium. GTDB lineage: Bacteria > Pseudomonadota > Gammaproteobacteria > Burkholderiales > Burkholderiaceae_E > UBA4615. Next base: position 825 of record CAIKZV010000611.1, on the reverse strand, counting down.
GCACTGGCGACACGCTGGCGCGCCTGCTGGGTGCGCAGATGGCCAAGGTGCTGGGTCAGCCTGTCGTGGTTGATGCGCGTCCCGGAGCAGGCGGGCAGGTCGGGCTGGAGGCGGTGGCGAAAGCGCCTCCCGATGGGTACACGCTTGCAATCACTGCCTCGGCGGTGGTCATTATTCCAGCGCAACGCGCCAATGCCGGCTTCGATGCACTCACCGATTTCGAGCCGATCGGTCTGGTGGCGAATACCTCTCAGGTGCTGGTCGTGAATGCGGCGTCGCCTTACAAGACACTGGCCGATCTGTTGGCCTATGCCAAGGCGAATCCCGGGCGATTGAACTACGGCTCATCGGGCGACGGCTCGCTGACTCACCTGAATACCGAATTGCTCAAGCAGATGGCCGGCGTGTTCATCGTGCATGTGCCGTATCGGGGAAGCACGTTTGCCAGGAATGGGCTGCTCGGTGGTGAGGTCGACTTTGTGGTGGATGGCTTGTTGCCGGCATTGCCGCTGATCAAGGATGGCAGGCTCAGGGCATTGGGCCTGCTCGACACGACGCGTTCGGCCAGCGCACCCGATATTCCAACCATCGCGCAGGCAGGTGTCAAAGGCTTTGCCTCTGACACCTGGTACGGTCTGCTGGCGCCGGCAGGTACGCCGAAAGAAGTGATTCAAGCCTTGCATTCAGCGCTGGTCGAGGTCGCGCGGAGTCCTGAATTCAGGGCGGCGCTTTCCGGTCAGGGCGTGCAGCTCGCAGTGAGTTCGCCGGCTGAATTCCGCACACTGCTTCAACGGGAGAAAACCCGCTGGACGAGTGTCATCAAAT
>CAIKZV010000610.1 GCA_903831925.1 uncultured Burkholderiales bacterium | reverse complement strand
TGTCCTATCTCGAGCAGTTGCGCACCGACTACGAAACGGTGCGTGCCCAGCACGCCAGCCGCAAGGGACCGACACTGGTGAGTCTCGAGCAGGCGCGTGCCAACAAGCCGCCGATCGTGTGGCACGCCTACCTGCCGCCGCGACCCAAGTTCATCGGCCGGCGCCACTTTCGCAACTACGATCTGGCCGACATCGCGCGTCACATCGACTGGCAGCCCTTCTTTCAGACCTGGGATCTGCATGGCCCCTATCCGGCGATCCTCAACGACGAGGTGGTTGGCGAGTCGGCCCGTCGGGTGTTTTCGGATGGCCAGTCGATGCTCAAGCGGGTCATTGACGGACGCTGGCTCACCGCCAATGCCTCGGTCGCGTTCTTGCCGGCCAACACGGTCAATGACGATGACATCGAGGTCTACACCGACGCCTCGCGCACCCAGGTGGCCTTCACCTGGCGCGGTCTGCGTCAGCAGACCGAAAAGCGCGAGGGCGTCGACAACAAGTGTCTGGCCGACTTCATTGCGCCGCGCTTCGTCGATGGCAAGCCCTCGGGCATCGAGGACTGGATCGGCATTTTCGCGGTTACCACTGGCCTGGGCGCCGAAAAGAAGGAAGCCGAGTTCGCGGCCCTGCTCGACGACTATTCATCGATCATGTTCAAGGCGATTGCCGACCGGCTTGCCGAGGCCTTCGCCGAATGTCTTCACAAGCGAGTGCGCCTCGATCTGTGGGGCTATGCGGCCGATGAGCAGCTCAGCAACGAAGACCTGATCGGCGAGCGCTATCGCGGCATTCGCCCGGCGCCCGGTCATCCGGCCTGCCCCGAGCACAGCATCAAGCGCGAGATGTTCGAGGTGCTCCAGGCCGACGAGATCGGCATGGCGCTGACCGAGTCGATGTCGATGACGCCGGCAGCCAGTGTCTCGGGTTTTTATTTTTCGCATCCGCAGTCGCAATACTTCAATGTCGGCCGTATCGGCGAAGACCAGTTGCGCGACATCGCCCGGCGCTCGGGGCGCAGTGAAGGCGAACTGCGCCGCGCACTTTCAGGGAGCCTGTCTTGAGTTCTGCTGTTCGCATTCCCGAGGGTTTCGTCAAGCTCACGCTTGGTACCAATCCTTTCGTCGATTCTGTGGGGCCGCTCTACGGGCATCGAGAAGAAGGGCTTGCCGGCCGTCTGGTGATGGGCATTCGCATCGAGCCGCGCCATTGCAGCCCATCGGGCTTTGCGCACGGCGGCATGCTGATGACCATGGCCGACATGCTGATCGTGCTGGGCGCCAACGTGCAGACCGGCCTGAACCGGTTCATGACCACGGTCAGCCTGTCGGCCGATTTCATGGCGGCGGTCGCACAGGACGCCTGGCTCGAGGGTCGCCTCGATATTCTGCGCACCACCCGCACGCTGGTGTTTTGCCAGGGGATCTACAGCGTCGATGGCGAGCCGGTGCTGCGGGTCGATGGCATCGTCAAACCGATCGGCGAGGAAAAGCCCGGCGGGTCGTCGCGTCGCTATTTCGAATAGTGCGCAAAGGTCCGCGCGTGGCAGTGCTCATCAGCCTGTCAAGAGCGATCTGTCGCCTGCTGACGACGCCAGCCACTGGTGCTGACATCCTGATCCGTTAGTCTCCGAGTTCCGGCGCATGCGCCGCGTCGGCGTCGATGACCAGTTCGAGGTCACGGCGCTTCGAACGCGGCAGGCGCTTTTTATCAAAGGAATAAAAATGAAAAAAACGATTTTTTCTCTGGCGATCTCGGCTGCGCTCGCTGTTGCCATCTCCGGCTGCTCGACCGTTGACGCGGCCAACAAGTGGGGCAGCGATGCCTGGATCACCACCAAGCTCAAGACCGAGCAGATGGGTGCATCCCCGGCAATCTGGGGTGATATCAATGTCGAGACCAAGGACGGTGTGGTCCAGCTGTCGGGCTTTGCCAAGACCCAGGCCGACATCAACAAGGCAGTCGAAATCGCTCGCAAGACCGACGGCGTGAAGTCGGTGGTCAACAACGTCATTCTCCGGCCCTGATCGACGATCAGACCGGTTTGACGAGAACGAAGGTGCGGCGATCTCGCTGATCTGCAGCACCGGTATGACAAAGGGCGCTACCGCGCCCTTTTTGTTGCGCCGGATTGTGACCGGGCGGGCTCAGACGCCCCAGGTGACCGGCATGTCGGCTGCGCGTGCGGCAGTGAGCAATTCGATCAATGGCAATGCGCGCTGGGCAAGCGAGATCGACTTGCCTGACTTTTCCACGGTCTCGTCGTCATCCGGTTCAGGCGTCACCTGTTTCGGCGCAAGATTTTCGGCCGCGATGGCGGTCTGCAATGCCGCGATCGCGGCACCCAACTGGTCAGGGGTGAAGACACCTTGCGGACTGGGTGCCCTGCCGATAATGGCCAGCATGCGATCACCCACCGTGCCGGTCATCACGACCGTACCGGCAGCTTTCGATTTGAATTCGTAGAGCATGGTCTTGTCCTGGTTGCGCAAGCGGATCGAGTCGTTCAAAACGCTTACAGTACGCGATTCGAGTGAGCTTTGAATATCGGATGACCATGACGAGTGATTGTTGATGACTGCACCACTGACTGCGCTGATTCGTCCACTCACAAGCGTGGCGCTGGCGACATTGCTGCTGCTGCTGAGTGCCTGCACGCCCGAGCACGACTGGCGCGAGATCCGCGCCGGCGAAGATGGTTTCGTGGCGATGATGCCCTCGCGGCCGGCTCGGATGACCCAGCCTGTCGACCTCGATGGTTTGCGTCTGACGATGAGCATGCAGGGCTCGCTGGTTCGCGACGTCGCCTTTACCGTGGGCACTGCGAGCTTGCCGCAGGGCGCGGATCAGACGGTTGGCGCGCAGGCACTGGATGTGATGCGCCGTGCGATGGTGCGCAATATCGAAGGCGAGCAGCGCTCGGCGCGACCGGTCAAGTTCTCGATCATCGATGGGTCGGGTGCGGTGGTCGGCAGTGTCGAAGGCCTCGAGGTCGAAGCCGTCGGCCGCATGCGCGGGCAGGAGGCGACCCTGATCGCACGTTTTGCAACGGTCGATGCACGGGTCTGGCAGATTGTTGTGCTTGGCCCCAGGCCCGATCGGGAGCAGGCGGCGATGTTCCTCGACTCGGTGCGGCTGATCCGTCGCTGAAGGTCAGGGTTGGTCGCGTTCGACTCGACGAGCCCGGGCGTCTCAGCGTGGTCTGAACGCATTGGCGCCGATCGCGACACCCACGATCAGCAGGCCGATGCCTAGCGCCGCGGTCGTGGCAGGCATCTCGCCCCGCCAGGCATAGCCGTAGGCCAGGGCAGCCAGGGTCTCGAAGACAATCAGCTGCCCGGTCAACGATGTCGGCAGAAGGCGCGAAGCCTGATTCCACAAGCGTGTGCCGAGCCATGACGAGACCAGCCCGAGCACGGTCATCAGCAGCACAAAGCGCATCGCCTGCGGACCCAGCGGAAAGTCAAAGGGTGTTTGCGACGCGCCGGCTGCCGATGGCGCGACGGTCTCGACTGCCAGGGCCAGACCCCAGGCGACGAGTGCGAGCGGCAGGGTGGTCAGACCCTGCGCGGTCGCCCAGGTCGACGGGCTTACACCTGGGTTGCGCTGCATCCAGCGGGCATTGCTGATCGGATACCAGGTCCAGCACACGACGGCCCCCAGCGCCAGCATCGCGCCGAGCGTCAGTTTCGACAGAGCCGCTTCGTGGCCGTGTCCGGTCGATTCACCGATGCCGGTCAGCGCCGCGATTTCGGACCGGTTCACCAGCAGGATGCCCGCAAGAATGATCGCGAGCGAGGGCGCCAGGCGTCGCCATGGCAGGGCGCGGTCAGACAGGTTCGACACCACCGCAATGACCACCGGCAGCGTGCCGATCAGCATGGTCGGCATTGGCACGCCCGCAGTCTGGATCGCGGCGGACAGAAAGACGTAGTAAACGAGATTGCCGATCAGCGAGAGCCAGCCGGCTTTGATCCAGTCGGCGTTCGACAGTTGCTTTAGCGACTGTCGGCTATGCCAGGCCATGGCGAGCGCGACCAGCCCGAAGGCCAGATAGCGCCCGGCCGACAGCACGAGCGGCGGATAGCCGGGCAGCATTACCGGCGCCACGAAGACCAGGCCCCATGCCAGACCCGCGCCGATCGCGCAGGCCAGCCCGAGCCAGAGGCCTTGCCGGGCGCCTGTGTCGGTCAACGCTTGAAGTTCAGCACCCGATCGGGCTGCGGGAACGGCTCGTGGGTGTACAGGCCATTGGCCAGATTGTGCGGATGCTTTGCGGCTTCGAGGAAATCGAGGACCGGTGACAGGCAGGCATCGACCTTCTCGGCGTCCTTTTCCCACTCATCGCGGGTGCGCTTGGCAAATTGCTGCGCAAAGAGCGCGATGGTGGCGGGCCAGGTCGAGCGGTCGTTCTGGCGGGCGGGGTCGATCTGCCCTTCGAGACCGGTGACCTTGATGAGCTCGCGGTAGAACTTCGGTTCGATGGCGCCAACCGCCACGAATCGGCCGTCGGAGGTGGGATAGACCCGGTAATAGGGTGTTGCGCCGTCGAGCATGTTGTCGGCGCGATTGACGGTCCAGCGGCCGGCGGCGATCAGGCCGAAAAAGAGTGGAGACAGGCCGACCGACCCGGCCAGGATGCTCGAGACCACCGCACCGCCGCGACCGTCGATAGAGCGACGCACCAGCTGAGCCAGCACACCGACTGCCAGATGCATGGCGCCACCCCCGTAGTCGCCGACCACATTGAGTGGTGCGACCGGTGTCTCCTTGGTGCCGATGGCATTGAGCAGCCCGGCCATGGCGAGGTAATTGATGTCGTGGCCGGCCCGCTCGGTCAGTGCACCGGCATTGCCCCAACCCGACAGCCGACCGATCACCAGACGTGGGTTGCGTGCCAGCAGGTCGGCCGGGGCCATGCCCAGACGTTCGAGCACGCCCGGGCGAAAGCCCTCGAGCAACACGTCGGCCTTGTCGATGAGCGCCAGCGCTTCGGCCAGCCCTTCGGGACGTTTGAGGTCGATTGAAAGCGGTGTCTTGCCGTAGTTGCTGAGGTCGAACCGAGGATCGGTGGCCACGCCCAGGCCGGGGTCGGCCGGCGGCGAGATGCGCGAGACGCTCGCGCCCAGGCTGCGCAGCAACTGGCCGGCGAAAGGCACTGGTCCGATGGCGTGGAGTTCGATGATCCGGATGCCCTCGAGGGGGCCTGCGTCGGCTGGCTGGGAGTGTGTTGGGGACATGTCTCGGGGACGGCCTTGGGCCTGTCTCGTTGTGTGGGGGAGTCCGATTCTAGCCCGCGCCGGATGCCAGGCCGGCGCAAGCTCAGTGGGCGGGGCGGGACTGCGCCAGGGCGTCCAGCAGGACGGGTGCTCCTTGCGCGCCCGATACCGCAATTTTCTCGTTGAAGATGAAGAAGGGCACGCCGCCGATACCCGATTGGCGTGTGCGCAGATCCATCTCGGCGATTTCGGCCATGGCGGTCTGACCCTCGAGCATCTCGAGTGATGCGTCGGCATCGAAGCCGGCCTCGCCAGCGACTTCGGCCAGCACCTTCCGGTCGCCGATGAATCGGCCTTCGACGAAATAGGCCTTGAAGAGAGCCTCGACCAGCGGCCCGACATCGCGCCCGCTGGCTTGCGCCCAGGCGATCAGGCGATGGGCGTCGAGGGTGTTGGGCTGACGCTCGATGCGATCGAAGTCGAGCGCCAGACCCGCTTCGCGCCCGGCCGCCCGCACGCGATCGTAGATCGTGGTGGCCCGCTCGGCACCGCCGAACTTTTCTTCGAGATAGCTGCGGCGATCGACCCCGGCGGCCGGGAGATCAGGATTGAGCTGGAAGGGGTGCCACCGGACCAGCGGGCGTTCATCGACCGGCAGTTTGTCCAGCGCGGCTTCGAGGTGGCGTTTGCCGATATAGCACCAGGGGCAAACGACGTCGGAGATGACATCGATGGTTTCGGGTTCGGACATAGGGGCCTCCATGGGCCTATTTTACGCCGGCAAGTCGGCGATAGCCGATGGCCTCGGCGACATGCCGTGCGGCGATCGGTTCGGATTGCGCCAGATCGGCGATGGTTCGGGCAAGTCTGAGCAGTCGGGGCAATGCTCGGGCGCTGAGCCCCAGTCGTTCGATGGCAGCTGCCAGCAAAGTGCTTCCGGCATCGTCCACTTTGCAGTGGCGTTCGGTGCCGGCAGCACTCAGGCCGGCGTTGGGCGCCTTCTGGCGTGCCATGGCACGGCCGCGGGCATCAGCCACCCGCTCGCGCACCGGCGCGCTGGCCTCGCCGGCTGCACTGGCGAGCAGCTCGGTCTGCGACACGGGCGGTACGTCGACATGCATATCGATGCGATCGAGCAGTGGCCCTGACAGGCGATGACGATAGCGTGAGATGTCGTCGGCTTGGCAGCGGCAGCGCCCGCTCGGATCGCCTGAATAGCCGCAGGGGCAGGGATTCATGGCGGCAATCAGTTGAAAGGCGGCCGGAAACTCGGCCTGCCTGGCCGCCCTCGAAATCGAGACTCGACCGCTTTCGAGGGGCTCGCGAAGGGTCTCGAGCACATCGCGTCGGAATTCGCCAAGTTCATCGAGAAACAGCACGCCGCAATGGGCGAGCGAGGCTTCACCCGGGCGCGGCACCGAACCGCCGCCCACCAGCGCTGCACCCGATATCGTGTGATGAGGCGATCGGAAGGGCCGCACGCCCCAGTCGCCCGCCCGAAAGCCGGAGCCCGACAGTGACAGAATCGCTGCCGACTCGAGTGACTCCAGGTCGGTCATGGGTGGTAGCAGACCCGGCAGACGCTGCGCCAGCATGGTCTTCCCGGTGCCGGGCGGTCCGATAAACAGCAGGCTGTGGCCGCCTGCGGCCGCGATTTCGAGTGCCCGCCTTGCGCCGGCTTGTCCTCTGACTTGAGCGAGGTCTGGCGCTGCGTTCAGTCGAAGCGGGGACTGCGCAGGCGCAGGCGCCGCGGGTGATGGGAGCGTCGCGCCCTCGACCAGGGCTTGCCAGACTTCACGCAGCGAATTGGCGGCGCGAGTGCCGGGGTAGCCAGCCACCGCGGCTTCGATTGCACTGGCTGCCGGCAGGATCAGCAGCCGTGAGGCAGGGTCGCGGCGCACGGCCAGGGCCAGCACAAGGGCCCCACGGATCGGACGCAGCTCGCCGGTGAGCGAGAGTTCGCCCATCAGTTCGACCTGCTCAAGCACAGCTGGCGCGAGACCTGCGCTCGCGCTCAGGATGCCGATGGCGATCGGCAGATCGAAGCGCCCCGACCCCTTGGGCAAATCAGCCGGTGCAAGATTGACCGTGATCCGCCGATTGGGAAATTCGAACCCCTCCTGCAGCAATGCTGCGCGCACGCGTTCGCGGCTTTCGCGAACCTCGGCGTCGGGCAGACCGACGATGTGAAAGGCAGGAAGGCCGTTGGCAAGGTGCACTTCAACCGAGACCGACGGTGCCTCGACACCGACCAGACCGCGGCTGCGAACGACCGCCAATGACATGACCACCTGGGACGAGACGCTGGCAACTGGCTCAGCGGCGGCTTGTCGGGTGCCTGTTCAGCGACTAGACGTCGACTGATCGGCGGGCGGCGCGTCGAGGCGCGCCTCGAGCAGATCAAGGCGATGGCGCAGACGTTCGACCAGCGCGAGCTGGATCTCGAACTCCTCGCGAGTGACCAGATCCATTTTCTGGAAGCCCTGGGCAAGCATGGCCTTGAGGTTGCGTTCGATATCAGCGGCCGGACTCGATTTGAGGAGTTCGGCGATGCGTTGTTGAAAATCGTGAAGGAAGGCCTGTTTGTCCATGTGTCGCCCCTTGAAGTGAAACGACTCTAGCACGCACGAATCGGCTGACAACCGGAAGACGATAGGCCTGAAGGCCTAAGCGCATCGTCGGTTGAAGCGCCCGAACGCGGTCGGCATGCTCTCGATACGGCCGGCTTCAGCCTGGATTGGCGCTCGGTGATGGTGCAAAAACCAAGCCATATGGCCAAAACGACCGGGATTGGTGCAAAAACAAGGTGGCACGCGGCTTGCAATGGTCACTCCACTCGCGATCGTCAAGTTGAACGCGACCTGAAAATTCGGAGGCGTCTGCTAGCGCGGTTCGCCTGCCTTCTGACCCGCTTTTTGAAAGCCTTGCTCATTTATCTCGGAGATCATATGAAAAAGTCGCTGCTTGCCCTGGCCATCCTGGCTGCACTCACCCCGCTGCATTCAAATGCACAAACCAAGGACAGCGAGGCGGCCTCTACGAGCGCAAGCCCGTTAGCTGGCAACCTCGCGATCGTCTCCGACTACCGGTTCCGTGGCATCTCGCAAAGCTACAAGCTGCCCGCGGTTCAGGGCGGTATCGACTACGCCCATGAGAGTGGCTTTTATCTGGGCAACTGGAACTCGAGCGTCTCGGGCAATCAGTTTCCCAATGGCGCCAGCCTCGAGATGGACTTCTACGGCGGCTTCAAGATCCCGTTGTCTGACGCCATTACGCTCGATCTCGGCGGCCTCTACTACTACTACCCGGGCTCCTATTACAACGTGGCAAGCGGCGGCAAGCCGACCATGAACAACTTCGAGCTCTATGTCGGCAGCACCTTCGGCCCGCTGACCGCAAAGGCGTCGTTCACGGCCACCGACTACTTCGGCGTCAACAGCACCACCGGCTATGCGCCGAACGGCGGCTCGAAGGGCTCCTATTACCTCGACCTCGGCTACTCCACCGAGATCGCCGCCAAGACCAGCCTGGTGGCTCATGTCGGCTACCAGAACGTCAAGAGCTACTCCAACTACAACTACGTCGACTACAAGCTCGGCGTGACCTATGACTACACCGGCTGGATCCTTGGTGCGGCATGGATCGGCACCAACGCCAAGAAGGACTACTGGACCTATTACGAAGGTTCGGGCGACAGCAAGTTCGTCGGCAACAACACGGTCGTTCTCTCCATCAGCAAGGCCTTCTGATCCGGCCGCGGGGCGTGATGCCCCGCTTCTCACAGTAAGCAGGGAGCATTCATGAAACTGATCACCGCCATCATCAAGCCGTTCAAGCTCGACGAGGTCCGCGAGGCGCTGTCGACAATCGGCGTGCAAGGCATCACCGTGACCGAGGTCAAAGGCTTCGGTCGCCAGAAAGGGCACACCGAACTCTATCGGGGTGCCGAGTATGTCGTCGACTTTCTGCCGAAGGTCAAGATCGAGGCGGCTGTTGCGGCTGACCTGGTCGAGCGAGCGATCGAAGCCATCGAGGCCGCTGCCCGCACCGGAAAAATCGGCGACGGCAAGATCTTCGTGTACGACCTGGAGCAGGTCGTCAGGATCCGGACCGGCGAGACCGGTGCGGATGCGCTCTGAACCCTGATTACGAAAACTGAGGACTCCAACATGAACCGCTTTGCACGATCGCTCGCGCTGATTGCAGCGCTGGGCCTCGCGCCATGGGCCGGCGCTTTTGCCGGCACCGGCGCTCCCGCGACCGAGGTCGCTCCCATGATCAAGGTCGCCCCGGTGCTGCTTGCCCAGGCAGCCACGACCGAGGCCAAGAAAGAAGAGGCCGCGCCTGCTGCAGCCGCGGCCACCGAGGTCAAGAAAGAAGAGGCAGCGCCTGCCGATGCACCAGCTGCCGCTGCCGCGCCGCCCGTGCCCAACAAGGGCGACACCGCCTGGATGATCGTGGCCACCGTGCTGGTGATCCTGATGACCATTCCGGGTCTGGCGCTGTTCTACGGCGGCCTGGTCCGTACGAAGAACTTTCTGTCGATCCTGATGCAGGTGACCATGGTCTTTTCAGTCATCACGGTGCTCTGGGTCATCTATGGCTATGCGCTCACCTTCGGTGGCGCGGGCACCTTCTTCGGCAGCTTCGACAAGCTGTTCCTGAAGGGCGTCACGCCTGACTCGGTGGCAGCCACCTTCAGCAAGGGTGTCTATATCCCTGAGTACATCTTCATTGCCTTCCAGTGCACCTTCGCGGCCATCACGCCGGCGCTGATCATCGGTGCCTTCGCTGAGCGCATCAAGTTCTCGGCTGTGCTGTTGTTCTGCGTGCTGTGGTTCACTTTCTCCTACAT
>CAIKZV010000609.1 GCA_903831925.1 uncultured Burkholderiales bacterium | reverse complement strand
TGGTGCAGGGCGATCGGCAGGCCATCCATCAGCTGACCCTCCCGGGTCTTGAGCCGGGCGTGGGCGACCTGACGGGTGCGGTGCATGAGTCGCTCGCAGCGCTGCGTCATGTGCTGGCCGACAGTGCTTCCGATCCGCTGCTCGATGTCAATCGCGATCCGGTGCAAAGCGACGATCGCGGTGCGCATGAGGGCGAGGTGGTCTTCGATCGCGCGGCCTTCGTGCAGACCGTGAGGGACGCCGCCGGCCCGGCAGACCTGGTCGGGTTCTGTGCCGCCGGGCCACTGGCGCGCGGCTTTTGCAGCTCAAGCGGATCGAGGCAGTGGTATCAGCGCGAGCGGGTGTCTTTCGACTGGTCGATCCATCTGCCAGGCGACGCCACCGGCGGCGGCGACCGCAAGGCGGTCAAGGCCTCGTGGAGCGGGCCCGCGTTCAATGCCGACGAGGTGTCGCGGGCGATTGCCGACTCCCGCCGGGATGCGCAGGTCATGGCTCGCCCGGTCATGCGCCTTGCGCCCGGCGATTATCGGGCGCTGCTGTCGCCGCGTGCCTTTGCCGATCTGCTCGAGATGCTCTCCTGGGGCGGTTTTTCTGCGCGCGCCCATCATGCCGGACAGTCGCCGCTCAACTGGCTGCGCAGCGGAAAATCAACACTGTCGCCGATGCTGTCGATGGCCGAAGACCTTGACGCAGGCCTCGCCCCCGGCTTTCAGGCCGATGGCTATCCGCGTGCCCGGCGCACCGCGCTCATCGAAGGCGGCCGCTTTGCCGACTGGCTGGTCTCGCCCCGGACAGCCCGTGAATATCAGCTCGCCGGCAATGCCGCGGGCGAAAGTGAAATGCCCGAAACCCTGCGCGTGCAGCCGGGTTCGATGAAGGCATCCGATGCGCTCGCCGCGCTGGGTACCGGTCTGTCGATCTCGAACTTCTGGTATCTCAATTTTTCTGATCGACCGTCGGCCCGAGTCACCGGCATGACCCGCTTTGCCTGCCTGTGGGTCGACAAGGGCGAGCCGGTGGCCCCAGTCGAGGCAATGCGATTCGACGACAGCCTCTATCGCCTGCTTGGCGATCAGCTTGCGGCGCTGGGCGACACTGCGGTGCTGATGCCCGCGGGCGATACTTACGATGCTCGTGCAACCGGTGGCATCGAGGTGCCTGGCGCACTCCTGGGTGCGGTGCGTTTCGCACTCTAGTCGATCGCTGCGCACTTCACGCGTCAGCCCTGGCCGCCCGGGCTAGAATCTGAGTCGCAATTGCCAATCCTGGCCAAGGTCGGCAGACCTGGGGCGGGTGCACGCGACGACGAATTGAGCGACCGCGATCAGTGGTCGACGACACAGGGAGACGACACCGATGAAGTTCATGTCCTTCAATCTCATGCCCTATCGGTTTTTGCCGATGGATTTTCCGCAAAAGCACCGATCGGTGTGGGTCGATATCCCGGGCGATCTCTACGATCCGGTCAAGGGCAATCAGCTCTACAACGAGTACATGGACCAGCTCGAGTACGCGGCCCAGATCGGGTTTGATGGCATCTGCGTCAACGAGCACCATGCCAACGGCTACGGGCTGATGCCTTCGCCGAACATCATCGCTGCCGGGCTTGCACGCCGCACCAAGGATGTCGCCCTGGTGGTGCTGGGCAATTCGGTGGCGCTCTACAACCCGCCGCTGCGGGTCGCCGAGGAATTCGCCATGCTCGACTGCATCTCGGGCGGCCGTCTGGTGGCAGGCTTTCCGGTGGGTACCAGCATGGATACCAACTATGCCTACGGTCAGGTGCCGACCACCCTGCGCGAGAAGTACTACGAGGGCGTGCGCCTGATTCTCGAAGCCTGGAAGCGCAATGACGTCTTTGCCTTCAACGGCGAATTCACGCAGCTGCGCTATGTCAACTGCTGGCCCAAGCCCTTCCAGAAGCCGCATCCGCCGGTCTGGATTCCGGGCGGCGGGTCGGTCGAGACCTGGGACTACTGCGCCGACATGGGCTTTCTCTACAGCTATCTGTCCTTCTCGGGCTACAAGCGGGCAAAGGTCTTCATGGATGGTTTCTGGGAGACCCTCGAGCGCAAGGGGCTTCCGCAAAATCCGTATCAGGCCGGCTTCGTGCAGTTCGTTGCGGTCGGCGATTCGGATGACGAGTGCGCCGAGAAGTTCGGCCCGCATGCCGAATGGTTCTTCAACAAGACGCAGCATGTCTACGGCGGTTTTGCCGAGGCGCCCGGCTATCGCACGCTCACCACCATCAAGATGGGCATGGAGAGCCAGCAGAAAGGCCCACGCATCATCGACACCACCTGGAAAGAGATGGTCGATCGCGGCACCGTGATCGCCGGGACGCCCAAGCGGGTGACCGAGCAGATTGAGGACCTCGCCCGCACGCTCAATGTCGGCCATCTCGGCGTGCTCGCCCAGTTCGGCGACATGCCGCACGACAAGGTCATGGTCAATCTCAAGCGCATCGCCACCGAGGTCACGCCCCAGCTCAAGCATCTGTGGGACGACAAGTGGGAAGACCACTGGTGGCCCAAGCCGATGGCCAAGCCGCGGCTGCCGCATGCCATCCCGAACTTTGCCGAGGGGGTCGGCCAATGAGCAGCATGCTGACACTGCCCGGTATCGGCTGGTCGGTCGAATATGAAAAGCTCGGCCAGGGCCCGGTGCTGGTCTATCTGCACGGTGCCTTCGGCCTTGAATGGTCGATGCCGCTGGTCCAGGAACTGGCGCGCAGCCATACCGTGATCGCGCCCTGCATGCCGGGCTACGGCGCAAGCGAGGGGCTCGATCGCATCGGGTCTTTCTACGATCTGTCGGTCTGGCTCGATGAAGTCCTGGATGTGCTCAAGCTCGATTCGGTGGCGCTCGCCGGTCATGATTTCGGAGGGGCTGCGGCCGCCGAATATGCGGCGCTCTTTCGCAGACGCGTGCGCGAACTCGCACTGCTCACGCCGTATGGCCTGTGGCCCGAAGGCGAGCCGATGCCCGACATCTTCGCGCTCACGCCCGGTGCCTTGACCAAGCTGCTGTTTGCCGATCCGACCGGCCCGCATGCCGGTGCCTTCAACATCCAGCATCCCGACAAGGCCCGCCAGGATGAGGCGATTCTGAGCCGGCGCCAGGCCATGATTGCGGCCGCCAAGCTGCTTTGGCCGATCCCCGACAAGGGTCTGCGACATCGGCTCTACCGCATCCAGGCTCCCACGATCGTGATCGGTGGCACGCGTGACGAACTGATGGGCGAGGTCTACATCAGGGATTTCGCAAAAGGTATTGCAGGGGCGCGTGTTCAGATGCTTGAAGCGGGTCACATGGTGCCGCAGGAGGCCACGATGGCGGCGGCGGCATCGATTTCATCCCTTTCCCAAAAGGTGCCTGCATGATCCCGAAGGACACGATGGGTCGGTATCGCGCGTCGCGCCGCTCGCTGATGCTGGGTGCAGCCGCAGCGATCGGTCTGCCGATGAGCGTTGCCGCGCAGGCCAAGTGGAAGCCCGAGCGTCCGATCACGATCTACAACCCGTTTGCCGCGGGTGGCGCGACCGACATTCATCTGCGCTTTCTGGCCGAAAAAGTCAGCAAGGCACTCGGGCAGCCGATCCTGGTCGACATCAAGGCCGGTGCGGCCGGCACGCTGGCGCCGGCCCAGTTGCTCAACGCGAAACCCGACGGCTATCAGCTCGCGGTCATGAGCATCAACAGCCTGCGGTATCCGCACTATCAGTCGGTGCCCTGGGACCCCTTGCGCGACTTCACCTACATCACCGGTCTGTCGTCCTACACCATTGGCATCGTGGTGCGGACCGAGTCGCCCTGGAAGACCATCGAGGATCTGATTGCCGCCGGCAAGAAAGACCCCGAGAAGTACACCTATGGCACCAGTGGGATCGGCGGCAGCGGCAATCTGATGATGATCGAGGTCGAGCAGGTCACCGGCGCGAAATTCACGCATGTGCCCTACAAGGGCGGCGCTGAATGGGTGCCGGCGCTGCTGGGCGGACATATCGATTTTTTGGCCGATGCCGCGCAATGGGCGCC
>CAIKZV010000608.1 GCA_903831925.1 uncultured Burkholderiales bacterium | reverse complement strand
CGCCCGTTTCGGTGGCTTCGAAACACCGATCCTGCATGGTCTGTGCACTTACGGTCACTGCGGCCAGATGCTGCTCGGTGCACTGTGCGGCGGTGATCCGATCCGGTTCAAGGCCTTGCGCGTGCGTTTCTCGTCGCCGGTGTATCCGGGCGACACGCTTCAGGTATCGGCCTGGCACGACGGGTCCGGTCGGGTGACCTTCGAAGCGAATGTCGGCGAGCGCACGGTGGTGTCAAACGCTTATTTCGAGTTCGCCTGACCGGCGGGTTCGTTCCTACAGGACTTGTGACATGGAATTTGAATTTTCAGCCGAGCAGCAGCAGCTCAAGGATCAGGTCCGCCGCTTTCTGGCCGATCGCTGCGATCGCAACGCGGTGCGCGCGGTACTCGAGGGCGAGCAGCCTTTCGACCGTCCGCTGTGGAAGGCGATGGGTGAGCTCGGTTATCTCGGCGCATCCATCCCCGAGGCCTATGGCGGACTGGGTGCCGGTTATCTCGAGGCCTGCGTGATTGCAGAAGAACTCGGGCGTGCGGTGGCGCCGGTGCCCTTCGGATCGTCGATCGCGCTGGCCGCTGAGTTCCTGCTTGCGGCGGGCACTGAGGCGCAAAAGCAGAAATATCTGCCGCGTGTGGCCAGTGGTGAGTCCATCGGTACGCTGGCGCTGGTCGAGGGCACCGGTCGGGTGACCCCGGCATCCATCGCGGCAAGTGTCGCCAGGGCAGGTGAGTCGGCCAGCCTGTCGGGTCGCAAAACTGCGGTGGCCGATGGCGACATCGCCGATTTCGCGGTGGTCGCGGCGCGTGATGCCTCGGATGCGTCGGCCAGTTCCCCTCGAATTTCGCTCTTTCTCGTCGACCTGCAGCAAGCCGGCATCAAGCGAAGCCCGTTGGCCACGATCGACCCGACCCGCAGCCATGCCCAGCTCGATTTCGACAAGGCGTCGGCCGAGCCGCTCGGCGAGCCGGGCGCAGGCCTGTCGATCATCGAAAAGGTGTTTGATCGGGCAGCGATCCTGACCGCCTTCGAACAGCTCGGCGGCGCCGATCGGGCGCTCGAAATGGCGCGTGACTATGCGCTCGAGCGCTTTGCCTTCGGTCGTCCGATCGGCTCGCTGCAGGCGATCAAGCACATGCTGGCCGACATGTATGTCTCGGCCACGCTGGCCCGATCCAATTGCTATTACGGCGCCTGGGCGCTCTCGACCGATGCCCCCGAATTGCCCACGGCCGCAGCCACCGCCCGCGTGAGCGCCACGCAGGCCTATCAGCACTGTTCGCGCAACAACATCCAGGTTCATGGCGGCATGGGCTTTACCTGGCAGTTCGACTGCCATCTTTACTATCGCCGATCGAATCTGCTGGCGGTCTCGCTCGGCCCGCTGTCCGGCTGGGAAGACCGGCTCATCGAGCGGCTGCGCGACCAGCGCGCCGCCTGATTGTTGACGCCACGACCAACGCCATCTGTCGGCCCTCACTGACGGCCAATCGAGGATAAAAAAAATGAATTTTTCAGATACCCCCCAGGAAGCCGCTTTCAGGGCGCAAGCGCGTGAATGGATCGCTGCCAACGCTCCCCACGAACTGCGCGAACAACTGGCCACCGCCGGACTCGGCCAGCCGGTGCTGCGCACAGGCGATGTGCTGCAAGCCGGCAAGGCCTGGCAAAAACGCAAGCAGGAAGGCGGCTGGGCCTGCCTTCACTGGCCGACCGAATTCGGCGGGCGGGGCGCCACGCCGATCGAACGCGTGATCTGGCAGCAGGAAGAAGGTGTCTTTTCAAAGCTGTCGTCGCCCTTTGGCATCGGCCAGGGCATGTGCGGCCCGACCCTGATGGCGCATGCCCAGGAGCGCCACAAGCTGCGCTATCTGCCGCCGCTGGCCTCGGGCGAAGAAGTCTGGTGCCAGCTGTTCTCGGAACCTGTGGCTGGCTCCGACCTCGCCGGCTTGAGAACGCGGGCAGTGAGCAATGGCGATGAGTGGGTCATCAATGGCCAGAAGATCTGGACCAGCGGTGCGCACTACAGCAACTACGGCATTTTGCTGACCCGCACCGACTCAACGGTGGCCAAGCACGACGGACTGACCATGTTTTTTATCGACATGAAGAGCCCGGGTGTCGAGATCCGTCCGATCAAGCAGGTCAATGGTCAGTCGGGCTTCAACGAGGTGTTCTTCACCGACCTGCGCGTTCCCGATCACCAGCGCCTGGGCGAAGTCGGACAGGGCTGGAAGGTGTCGCTGACCACGCTGATGAACGAGCGCCTGTCGATCGGCGCCGGCATGTCGACCGGCTTTGCCGAGCTGCTCGATTTGTGCTGCACCTTCGAGACCGGCGAGGGCCTGGCGATCGAGGATCCGGCGGTGCGCGCGAAGCTTGCCACCTGGGCGGTGCGTACCAGTGGCTTGCGCTATACCGGCTATCGGGCGATCTCGGCGCTGTCGCGTGGCGAGACGCCTGGCCCCGAAAACTCGATCGGCAAGCTGGTCGCCGGCCAGACCCTCCAGGAAATCGCGATGTTCGCGCTCGACCTGCAGGGGCAGGCCGGCATCCTGATGGATCCGGCGCGGGTCGAGGCGTCGGCGCGTTTTCAGGCGATGCTGCTGCGTTCGCCGGCTACCCGCATCGAGGGTGGCACCGACGAGATTCTGCGCAACATCATTGCCGAGCGTGTTCTGGGACTGCCCGCCGACATGCGGGCCGACCGCGGCATGCCCTTCGACAAGATCCCGACCCGCACCAGCCGCTGACGATCAACTTCAGCGCTGAGGCTCGTGCCCAGCGCTGAGGATGGCCCTCAGATATGCGACACGGTCTTGCGTCGCGGCCCTCGCCTGTCAGACCCGGATGAAGCGCTGCAGGCTTTCTGCAGCACCCGAAAATAGCTGGTCTCGACTTCCATTTGCTCGAGCAGGCCTGCGGCGCGCAGCAGGCGATGCGCACGGGGCAGCTTCCAGCACGGTGTGAACACGAAGAGGTGATGCTCGAGGTGATAGTTCACCCAGTAGGGGGCCAGCACCAGTCGCATCAAGGGGTTGGCGATCGTGGTCCGGGTATTGCGAAGCGGATCATCGGCGGGGCCGACCATGGCATGCTCGGCGATGTTGCGCAGCCGGCTGATGAGCTGGTACCAGGTCATCAGCGGCAGCAGCCATAACAGGAAGTATGCCCACCAGAGGCCGGCTGCGCTCAGGCCCGCAAGCAGGACGAGGTTGGTCAGGAAAAAGGCGCGCTCATTGCGGATCAGCGCGATCAGCCTTGCGGTGAAGCCGGTCGACTCACCCATCGCCCGCCCGAACTGCTCCTTGCGACGCTGATAGCCGGTGATGCCCAGGAGGTCTCGCACGAGCTTGCGTTGCAGGCTTTTGCGGGTGATCGGAAAGACCGCAGACAGCGGCAGATCAGGGTCTTCAGCCTGCTGCGTGTGGCGATGGTGAATGAGGTGATAGGGCCGGTACTGCTGCAGGCTGGCGCCGAGCGGCGCACCGCACAGCCAGGCGCCGACCCGATCGTTGGTCTTCGTACTGGCAAAGAGCAGCCGGTGCGAGGCATCGTGCATCAGGATCGCCAGCCCGAGTTGCCGGTTGCCGATCACCACCACCGCGATCAGAAAGGTCAATGGATTCGGCCAGAGTGCCACCAGCGCGATCGATCCGAAAATCAATGCCCAGGCATGGACAACCAGATAAGCGCCCATGACATTCGAGCGCGACCGCAGGCTCGCATCGTCTTGTGCACTGAGCTGATACGGCACTGAATTCGGGGTCATTGCTCGGGTCTCATGTGATGGGGCTGCCTGGCCGACACGACGCGCAGAAAATCGCCTCAGGCATTGCGGATCGTCAGGCCGCCATCGATCGGCAGGGTCACGCCGGTGGTGTAGCCCGCGCTCGGCAGGCACAGCGACAGCGTCATGTGGGCGACCTCTTCCGGCTCGGCATAGCGGCGCAGCGCGGTGCGTCGGCGAGCGAACTCGGCCTTCTGCTCGGGCGCGATGCGTTGGGTCATGCCGGTGTTGATCGGACCCGGGCAGATGCAGTTCACGGTAATGCCTTCCGGTCCGAGCTCGACCGCAAGCGAGCGGGTCAGCCCGATCACGCCGGTCTTGGCTGCGGTATAAGGGCTGATGAAGCGCGTGGCACCCAGGCCTTCGGTCGAGGCGATATTGACGATCCGGGCGTCGGTGGCCTTGCGCAGATGCGGCAGACTCGCACGGATCATGCGCACCTGTCCGGTCAGCAGCACATCGAGGCTGCGGGCCCAGCGTGATTCGAAGTCTTCGGTATCAACCGCGCCATGCAGCGAGATGCCGGCATTGTTGATGAGGATGTCGACCCCGCCGAAGTGCGCGGCGATCTCGGCCACCACGCGATCGATGTCGGCGCGACTGGACACATCGAGCTGCCAGCCGCGGGCCTTGCCGCCAGCACCCGTGATCTCGTCGATGACCGGCCCGATCGGGCTGATGTCGGTGGCCGCCACCAGTGCACCTTCATCGGCAAACAGATGCGCGGTGGCGCGACCCATGCCGCTGGCGGCACCGGTGACGATGACGACTTTTCCTGCCACCGAACGTGACAGCTTGCTCAGACGGGCCATGATGAGAACATTCCTTGGGAGATAAATTCGGTGCCGGGCTGGCGATGGGTCAAGGTTTCACCAGCGCGACGCTCAACGATTCGGAACAAGCCGAACTGCCTCGACGAAGGCCGGCTCATAGGCGTTTTCCGGGTCCTTGCGTACGGCAGCGTCGAGCCGCTGTGCATCCTCGCCCACCAGGATTCGCCAGCGCCCGGCACTCACGCCATCGAGGATGATGCCGGCAGCCTGCTCGGCGGTGGTCGGCGCCTTGTCGCGAAAGTCGACGCCGCGCTGATACAGCATCTGTTTGAGGGCCTCATCGCTCAGGCTGGCAACCGGCGCACCGGCTGAGACCATGCGCTTGCGAACCGCCGCGACCTCGGCCGGCGTCATCTCGAGCTCGGAGTGATTGCGAAGCACCTGCATGGTGTTGAGTGCAATCGAGGTGCCGATGTGGCCGGGCATCACCACCGAGCAGGTTACATTCGGCGCATTCAGGCGCAGGTCTGTGATCAGCGCTTCGGTAAAGCCCTTGACCGCAAATTTCGCCGCCGAATAGGCGGTATGCGAGACACCGGTGCCAAGGCAGGCCCAAAAGCCGTTGACGCTGCTGACGTTGACAAGATGGCTGCGCGGGCTGGCCGCCAGCATCGGCATGAAAGTGCGCGAACCGTAATACACGCCAAACCACACCACATTGAAGGTGCGTTCCCACTCGTTACGATCACCGGCCACGAATCCGCCACCGCCGCCGATGCCGGCATTGTTGAAGAGCAGATCGATGTGCTGGGTCTGATGCTCGGCCATCACCTTGTCGCGAAAGGCGATCAGGTCGGCTTCCTTGCCGACGTCGGCCACGCAGGTGGTCACACGCGTGCCGGCGGGTGCGTCCGCCAGGCACAGCTCGCGGGTCTGCGCCATGTTCTCGGCCGACAGGTCGCAGATCGCGATATGCACGCCTTTCGCGCTGAGTTGTCGGGCGAGCGCGCGCCCGATGCCGGTGCCGCCGCCGGTGATGACCGCAATCTGATTGGCCTTGATGTCCATGTTCTGCTCCGCAAAAAGTTGGATTCGAAAAAAATAGTTTTCAGGCGCAGGCCGGTGGCGGCACGAAGGCAAAGCCGTGCTGCTCCAGGCGCTGTGCAAGCTGGATGGTGCGCAGATCGCCATAGGCCGGGCCGATGAT
This sequence comes from uncultured Burkholderiales bacterium, assembly GCA_903831925.1. Classification (GTDB taxonomy): domain Bacteria; phylum Pseudomonadota; class Gammaproteobacteria; order Burkholderiales; family Burkholderiaceae_E; genus UBA4615. The sequence continues at coordinate 3,777 of CAIKZV010000608.1, read as the reverse complement.
CTGTACGCCGATCGGCAGGCCATCGGGCCCCGCGCCACCCGGGATGACCGTGCCCGGCAGATAGGCCACGCCGGCCAGGCCGGCCCAGAAGGTCTGACTGAAATAGGGATGTTTCGCGCCGTCGATCTCGATGCTGCGCTCTCCAAACGGTGCCTGGTTATGCGCAAAGGCGGTTGTCGGCATGATCGGCGCGATCAGGAAATCATGCTGCTCAAAGAATCTGTGCCAGGCCCAGCGGATGCGGGTGCGGGCCTCATTGAGTTGGCCTCGCTCGCGGGCGCGCATGGTTTGCCAGCGCAGCTGCTGCGCGCCGGCGCTGCGATCGCGCGCGTCGAGCTGATCGGCGCGCGCGACCATCCGCGCAAACTCGTCGTCGGGCAGGCGTGCCGACATGGCCGACGACAGCAGCGCCGAAAACACCTCATGGCTGTGCTCGGCGCTGAAATCGGGTCGTGCGGCCTCGTCGATGGCTGCCCCCATTGATCCCAGCGCTTTGGCAACCGCATCGACGCGAGCGACAACCGCGGACGAGCTCGGGCAGATCGACTCGGTCTTCCAGACCGCAATGCGCAGATCCGAGATCGGCCGGTCAAGCGGCCTGAGCCTGACGGTGAGGCCGGCGGCGTCCATCTCGTCGGGCACCGCCATCAGCGACATCGCGAGCTCCAGATCAAAGGCCGAGCGCGCCATCGGTCCGATCACCGAGATGTCGGTCGGGGTGAGGATTCCACCGAGCGCGTGGCCCATCATCGGCACCAGGTTCCAGGTGGGTTTGTGACCGAACACCCCGCAAAAATGCGCCGGATTGCGGATCGATCCGCCGATGTCGCTGCCGATCTCGAGCCCGGTGAGTCCGGCAGCCAGGGCTGCGGCCGATCCGCCCGAGGAGCCGCCCGGTGTGCGGCCGGTGTCCCAGGGGTTGTTGGTCGTGCCATAGATTTCGTTGTAGCTCTGGAAGTCGGCAAGCCGGATCGGGATGTTGGTCTTGCCAAAGATGTTGGCGCCGGCTGCCGCGAGTCGCTGCACCGCCAGTGCATCCTGGTCGGCCATGTTGTCGCGCAACTCCGGAATGCCCCAGGTGGTGGGCATGCCGCGCAGGTTGTAGCTTTCCTTGATCGTCATCGGCACGCCGTGCAGCGGGCCCAGTGCCTGGCCGCGTTTGCGCGCCGCATCGGCGGCATCGGCGCGTGCGCGGGCGCCTTCGCGGTCCTGCTGGATGATGGCGTTGAGCGTCGGGTTGAAGCGATCGACGCGGTCCAGGAAATGTTCGAGCAGCTCGCGTGCGCCGATGCGCCCCTGGCGCAATTCGCTTGCCAGCGTGCTTGCCGAGCGGAAATGCAGATCAGTCACGGTGGTCTCCTCGTTGTCGGTGCCGGGCACTTGTTGGCTGGCATCCTAGCCGATAGCGGGCGAGGCTGCCTTCAGTGATCCCTCAGCGACCCTTGAGCGACCCTTGAGCGACCCTTGAGCGATGGCCTCGATTGCCGGGTTCGCCGACGATGCCGTCGGGTTTGATCTGCATCAAACAGCGCATCGGAAAAGGCCATGCTCTGATCGACCGACCGCATCGACCGGCATACGATCGACGATGACGAACACGCCTTTTTCCCTTTTCAAACAGGATGCCCCATGAGCTTCGATACACCGCTGGTCCTGCGCGGTCCGCTTCGTGCCCCGCGACAGATGCTCGCCGATCAGGCGTACGGCGGGCATGCCTCGCTGCATGATGACGAGATGGCCAGGTCGCTTGGCTTTCGGGCCGGCCCGATCGAAGGGCCGACCCATTTCAGCCAGTTCGATCCGCTGCTCACGCGAATCTGGGGTCGTGCCTGGTTCGAGCGCGGATGCCTCTCGGCGCATTACCTGAACATGGTGATCGAGGGCGAAGAGGTGCGGGCCTTTGCCGAGATGCCCAAGCCCGGCGCGCTGTCGACACGCATCTGGGCGGAGAAGGCCGATGGCACGCCGGTGCTTGAAGCCAGTGCCAGCGTCGGTCCGATTCATCCGCCCACTTTGCTCGAGACGCGCATGGCGCAGTTGCGCCCGCCCGGACCGCTGGTCATCCTCGAGGAGTTCACGGTCGGCATGACCGGCGCCAAAGACGAGCATGTCCGCATGGACCCAGATCAGCACATGGGCGCGCTCTATCCCTTCTCGCTCAATCAGAAGCTCGCGGTCATCACCGAAAAAACGCCCTGGTATTCCGATGGCGTGTCTTCGCCCTGGCTGCGTCCGATCATCCCTTTCGAGATGGTCAGCGTGCTGGTGCAATCCACCAGCCGCGAGGCCGGTTTTCCGATGAAGGGGCCGGCCATCGGTCTGTTTGCCGACCTGGAGGTCCGCATGATCGACGGCCCGCTCTTTGTCGGCGAGGACTATGTCGTGCGTCGCGAAGTCGTCGCCTTGGCGCAGAGCCGGCGCACCGAGTCATGCTGGATCCGCAGCCGGATCTTCAATGCCTCGGGTGAGCGTCAGGTGGCCGAGATGCTGCTCAACAGCGCCTCGCTCAAAAACTCCTATGCCGGCTACGACGAGGCGCTGGCCCGGGTATCGCGCCAGTTGCCGTGAAAGCCTGCCGGCACGCGGTGCGACAGATGCGCCAGTGCCAGTGGGCCGGCTGCGACCTGGCTGGCATCGAACACCGCCAGGTCGCTGCACCCGGTCTCGCCGCGATAGACCACACTCAGCAAAAAGCCGTCGCCCTCGGCTGAGTCGGTGCTGCGCGGCACAAAGACCGGCTCACCGCAATAATCGACCGCGCCCGGCATCCAGCTGCTGACGCGGCCGGTCTGAAGATCGATATGCGCGACGCCATTGCGCTTGTCTCGCCCGAGGCTGGCATCGGTGACCGCGCCCACCTGGAAGTAGCCGTGCCGATAGGGCAGGCCGGTGAAGCGCTCGTCGAGCCGGGGAAATTCGCCGGGGTGATCGTCGAGCGCCTGCTCGATATAGGTGTCGGTATTGCCCTTGGGGTCGAAGGTCCAGCGCACCAGCCGGGCCACCGGCGGCTCCTTGCCGATACGCTGGCCATCGGGCCCCGGAAAAAGCGGCGCGACCGGGTACTTCATCATGTCGCAGACCACCTTGCCGTCAGCGGTATCGAAGGCATTCATCGGATGAAAGACGTAGCACGGGTCGCCTGTGAACCAGCGTGCGTCAGCGACCGACCCACCCCTTGGAATCAGCGCGATATGCGTGCCTTTCTCGGGCTCCCAGGCATAGGCGGGTGCGCCTTTCATCGCGCGCTCCATCGAGCCGGTGAGCGGAAAGATCGGCAGGATGATCCAGTCGTGCGAGACCACAAAGTCATGGACCATGCTCGAGTAGGGTGCGTCGATCTGCTCGGATCGCAGCAGTGCGCCGTCTCGATCGGCCACATGCAGATTGACCTGCGGCGTAAAGCGTCCGCTTGCCGAATAGCCGAAAAAGACCATCTCGCCATTGACCGGGTCGAGCTTGGGATGGGCGGTCATCGGCCCTTTGAGCTTGCCGCCGAAATCGAGGCTGCCGCGGGGCGCAAGGGTTTGCGGGTCGACTTCGAAGGGCGCGTGCGCTTCTTCGAGCGCGAGCAGCCTGTCGCCATGCCACACCACATTGGTGTTGGCCAGGGTCGAGTTAAGCGCCATCACGCGGGGATCGGTGTAGCGCGGATTGCCGAAGGAACCCGACAGGCCCTCGCCCTCGGCATGCTCGAGTTCCCACTTGGGCGTACGGACCCAGCGGTTGCGATAGGCAACCCGGCCGTTCTCGATATGGAAGGCATGCAGCATGCCGTCG
>CAIKZV010000607.1 GCA_903831925.1 uncultured Burkholderiales bacterium | reverse complement strand
TGGTGGAGGTAAGCGGGATCGAACCGCTGACCTCTTGCATGCCATGCAAGCGCTCTCCCAGCTGAGCTATACCCCCGGCGAAGCCCTCAACTATAGCCGTCCGCGTCGATGCGCGCAAGCGCCGGCGTGACGACGACGACGGGCGTGCTACGCTGCGCAGACCATGTCTGCAAATCTGATCGACGGCAATGCGCTTGCCGCTTCCATCCGCAACGATGTGGGCCGCCGCGTGCGGCGCCTCGCCGATCGCGGCCTTTCCACCGGCCTGGCCGTGGTGCTGGTGGGCGACGACCCAGCCTCGGCGGTCTATGTCCGCAACAAGGTCAAGGACTGCCAGGAGGTCGGCATCATCTCGACCCTCGACCGTCTGCCGGCCGACGCCCCCGAGGCTGCGCTGCTGGCGCGCATCGCGCAACTCAACGCCGACCCGGCAGTCCACGGCATCCTGGTGCAGTTGCCGTTGCCTCGACATATCGATTCGCATCGTGTGATCGAGGCGATTTCCCCTGCCAAGGATGCAGACGGCTTTCATGTGAGCAATGTCGGCATGCTGGTCACCGGTCAACCGCTCTTCAGACCCTGCACCCCCTATGGCGTGATGAAGATGCTCGAGCATGCCGGGGCACATCTGGACGGGGCTGAAGCGGTGGTCATCGGCCGCAGCAATATCGTCGGCAAGCCGCAGGCGCTGATGCTGCTGGCAGCAGGCGCCACCGTGACGGTCTGCCACAGTCGCACCCGTGATCTGGCCGCCCATACTCGGCGTGCCGACATCATCGTTGCGGCGGTCGGCAGGATCGGACTGGTCACCGCCGACATGGTCAAGCCGGGCGCCATCGTCATTGATGTCGGCATGAACCGGGGCGCCGACGGCAAGCTGTGCGGCGATGTCGACTTCGCCGGCGTGCGTAAAGTCGCCGGCGCAATCACACCCGTGCCAGGCGGCGTCGGTCCGATGACCCGAGCCATGCTGCTGGTCAATACCATCGAGGCGGCCGAGCGCGCAGCCGGCTGACCGGCGGCGCCGATGCAAATCCCGCGAGCGCCCCGATATCACCAGATCAACCCTGCGTCCGAGAGTGACTGACGACATGAACACCACCGCACCCACCGCCGCCGCCAACCCTGCTCACGACAACCCGCTGCTCGACTTCTCCGGCCTGCCGCGGTTTGGCGCCTTTCGTCCCGAACATGTGACGCCCGCAATCGACACCCTGCTCACGCAGGCTCGCCATGCGGTCGACAAGGCGCAGGCCGCTGCAACGCCCGCGACCTGGACCGATTTCGTGAACCCGCTCGAACTCGCCACCGAGCAGCTCGGCCGGGCCTGGGGCATGGTGGGCCATCTCAACGGCGTGGCCGACACCCCTGAGTTGCGGGCAGTCTTCAATGAAAACCTCCCCAGGGTCACCGAGTTCTGGACCTCGCTCGGACAGAACGAAGCGCTCTTTGCGAAATACAAGGCCCTGAGCCAGTCGAGCGAGTTCGCGCAGATGTCCCCGGCGCGCCGCAAGATCGTCACCAATGCCCTGCGCGACTTCCGATTGGGAGGCGCCGAGCTGGTCTCGCCTGCTCGCGAACGCTATGCCGAGATCCAGGAGCAGCAGGCCGCGCTGTCGCAGAAGTTCGGCGAAAACGTGCTCGATGCCACCAACGCCTTTACCCTCGACATCACCGACGACGCCACACTTGCCGGGCTGCCTGATGACGCACTCGCCGCCGCCCGCCAGGAAGCCGAGCGCGCCGGCGTGGCGGGTTGGCGGTTCACGCTGCAGTTTCCGTCCTACTTTCCGGTTATGCAGTACGCGAGCAACCGCACGCTGCGCGAGGCCCTCTATCGCGCCTACGTGACCCGGGCCTCGAGTGCCGGCACACCGACGCTCGACAACACCGCGATCATCGACCAGACCCTGTCCCTTCGTGCCGAAGAAGCCCGGCTGCTCGGCTATGCCAGCTTTGCCGACGTATCGCTGGTCTCGAAGATGGCCGATTCACCCGGCCAGGTGATCAGCTTTCTGCGCGATCTGGCGGCGCGCGCCAAGCCTTCGGCGCATCGCGACATGACCGAGCTGCGCAGCTTCGCTGCCGAAAACCTGGGCCTGGACAGCCTCATCTCCAGCGACATCGCCTTCGCATCAGAGCGACTTAAAGAGGCGCGATATGCCTTCTCCGATAACGAGGTCAAACAGTATTTCCAGCTGCCCCGCGTGCTGGAGGGCCTCTTTGGGCTGATAGGACGGCTCTTTGATGTGACGATTTCACGCGACAGCGCGCAAACCTGGCATGCCGATGTCGGATTCTTTCGCATCGAGCGGGCCGGTCAGCTGATCGGACAGTTCTATCTCGACATGTTCTCGCGACCGAGCAAGCGGCCGGGCGCCTGGATGGACGATGCCCGCGGTCGCAAGCTGATCGCGACGGGACTGCAGACGCCAGTGGCCTATCTGACCTGCAATGTGCAGGCGCCGGTCGGCAATCAGCCCGCACTGCTGTCGCATGACGATGTGATCACGCTGTTTCACGAGTTCGGGCACGGGCTGCATCACATGCTCACCCGAGTCGACGAGCTCGGTGTCTCGGGCATCTCGGGAGTCGAATGGGATGCGGTCGAATTGCCCAGCCAGTTCATGGAGAACTTCTGCTGGGAGTGGGACATCGTCGCGGCGATGACCGCACATGTGGATACCCAGGCTCCCTTGCCACGTGTGCTCTTCGACAAGATGGTCGCGGCCCGCAATTTTCAGAGCGGCCTGCAAACCTTGCGTCAGGTCGAGTTCGCGCTTTTCGACATGCGCCTGCACAGCGAGTGGGAAGGTCTGGCCAGTGCATCCCCGAGCGCGACCGCAGGCTCGGCCGGCGACGCAAGGGCTGGCACCGCCGGCAACGCGGTGCAGCGC
>CAIKZV010000606.1 GCA_903831925.1 uncultured Burkholderiales bacterium | reverse complement strand
CCGCCGATGCCATGAAAAAGCCCTGATCCGGTCGCTGACCGTTCAGACGGATGCCCGAGCTCGGGCATCCGGGCTTGAAGGCTGGAAGACAAAGGCGTCGCGATAAAAAATCTTCGCGATAAAGGCCTTGCGACGTGTAAGCATCAGCGGCGCTGCTCAGCCCTCCAGCCAGTTCAGCCCATCATCCTGATCCGCAACGTGAATGCGGTCTGGATCCCACCCCAAAGTGGATGCCAGCGCGCAACGCGCCAGTGCCGGGGTGTTGTTCTGTCGACTCAGATGAGCCGCGACAACCTGCCTCAGTGCCGAGCGATCCAGACCAGCCAGGATCATCGCCGAGTCGCTGTTTTCAAGGTGACCGTAACGTCCCGAAATACGTCGCTTGAGCGATGGCGGGTAGTTGCAGACCGAGAGCATCTGCGCATCGTGATTGGTCTCGAGGACCAACGCCGTCAGGCGCGACAGCACCTTGGGCAGATGCGCGGTCGGATGACCGATATCCGTCAGAACGCCGAGGCGAGACTGCCCGTCGTCGAGCACAAATTGCACCGGTTCGCTGGCATCGTGCGGCACCGGAAAGGGCTCGACGCGCAAACCCGGCAGGTCGAAGGCTTCATGCGAATCGATCACCCTCACCAGCGCTTCGGCACCTGCCGCCTGCGGACTGGCGCGCAAGGTGCCACTGGTGAGATAGACCGGAATCTGATGGGCCCGGGCCAGCCGGAACACACCGCCGACATGGTCACTATGCTCATGCGTGACCAGGATGGCACCGATATCGCCGGGTTCGCAGCCGAGCCGCGCCAACCTGTGTCGGGCCTCGCGCAGCCCGAATCCGCAATCAATCATGACCCTGAAGGCGGATTGACCGGCCGAGCCGCCTGACTCGACCAGGAGCGAGTTGCCCTCGCTTCCGCTGCCGAGGCTGGAAAATCGCACGACCGAAACCGCTCAGCGCAACTGGTCGTTCAGCACCGTGACAATCTGGGTGGCGAGGCGTTTGTCGGCATCGGTGGCGGGCAGTGCGCCGTTGTCATCCAGCACGCCGATTCGGGAGCCGCCGGTATCGGCAGCGACGGTTACCCGAAACTTCTTGCCTGCGAGGTTTTTCTTCGCACCGGTGCCGAAGACCCGATCGAACAGGCCGGGCTGGTTCTCAGCCTGATTGGTATCGACATAGCGGATGTAGTAGATGCCGTTGGAGCGGTCGCGGTCCTCGACGGTAAATCCGCTGCGATCGAGTGCAAGCCCGACCTGGCGCCAGGATCGGTCGAAGGAATCAGGCAGCTGGATGATACTGCGGCCATCGACATCGATCAGTTTGGACCGATTCGGCAGGACCACCGTCTCGAGCGCAGCCGTCTCCGGGGGCTTCGGCTGCTGAGGCAGGAACTTCAGGACCAGACGCTGAAGGTATTCAGCTTCGATCTCGGGACTGGGTGGGTTTTGAGTCCAGATGGTCGAATCATTCTGAACACCGACCAGCTTTTCGGTGATTCCCTGCTGGGAGACAAACACATCCGTGCCGGTACCGTCGACCTCGAGACGCGAGCGGAATTTTTCCCTGACCCCCGTGGAGTAGGCGCTGCCCAGCACGCTGGCAAGTTTGTTTCGCAGCCAGGAGTCGACCGGCGGTCGCTGCTCTTTCCAGTCGGTCTCCATGATTCCCGACTCGGGGTTATCGAGCATCAGCGCAAATCCGGACTCAAGCCAGAAGTCGCGCACGACCGGCCAGACCTTCGCAGGCGGCAGATCGACCACCAGCCAGCGCTGATTGCCTTCACGAACGATGCGTGCCGGGCCCGACTGGGGAAGGACTTCAGCGCTTGCGGTGTTGGTGCGATCGGTCGCGGCCGCTCGACTGCGGTTGTAGGCCGAGTAGGTTGTACCGGCCGACGGACCGACCGGCACGACGAAGGCGTTGTCTGCTTTCGGTGTCACCAGATCGGGCGGCACTTCGAGATTGGGGCCTTTGGACGCCGACTTGTAATCGATGCTGGACGCACTGCGCATCGAATCGGTGAGATAGGAGCAGCCGCCGAGGATGGCGATTGTCAGGGTCGCAATCAGGGCGCGGCGCACGAAGATCGCCAGACTGGAACGGCGAATCATGCCAGCACCCCTGACTGACGCAATGCCAGTCTGACCTGCTCGACGTTGCGCGGCTCAAGCGGCGTCATCGGCAGGCGGATACCGCCTTCGATACGGCCCATCTGCTGGAGCGCCCATTTGACCGGGATCGGGTTGGCTTCGACGAAGAGCTTCCGGTGCAGCGGAAGCAGCCGGTCATTGCAGGCGCGCGCGGCGGCGAAATCGCCTTCGAGCGCGGCCGCGCACATCTTTGCCATCAGCGCCGGCGCGACATTGGCGGTCACCGAGATGACGCCGTGTCCACCCAGCGCCATCAGCGCCAGCGCGGAATCATCGTTGCCACTGTAGAGCGCAAAGGACTCGGGCACCCGATCAAGCAGATCGCAGGCGCGCGGCATATCACCGGTCGCATCCTTGAGGCCGATGATGCCGGGGACCTGCGCCAGACGCACGACGGTATCGTTGCTCAGATCGGCAACCGTTCGGCCCGGAACGTTGTAAAGGATGACCGGCAGCGAACCGGACTCGGCAACCGCCCGGAAATGGCGGTAAAGACCTTCCTGACCGGGCTTGTTGTAGTAGGGGACCACCTGCAGTGATGCGCTCGCACCGACTTTCGCAGCATGCCGGGTCAGATCGATCGCCTCGCGGGTTGAATTGCCTCCGGTGCCGGCAATGACCGGCAGCCTGCCGGCCGCATGTTCGACCGCGACGCGAATGAGCGTGGCGTGTTCATCGACATCGACAGTCGGCGACTCGCCGGTCGTACCGACCGCAACGATCGCCGCCGTGCCGCTTGCAACATGCCAGTCGATCAGTTGCCGATAACGGGGCAGATCAAGACTGCCATCTTCGTGCATCGGCGTGACGATTGCCACGATGCTGCCTTTGATCATGATGATGGTGCCTGCAGGTAAAGGGGGGATTCTAGCTCAGGGAGTCGGCAACACTTTCAGACCAATGGGAATCGCTCAAGGTCGAAAGGCGGCGCGAGCGCAACCATACGCTGCAGGCGAGCGGGACGCGGTGTCGGAAGGTAACCGTCCTCAAACGCCAGCAGATGCAGACCGCAACGCAAGGCCAATTGGGCCAGTTCGCCCGGTTGCAGCAGGAAGTCCGGGTTGGCAGGTCGGCCATAGCGGGCGTTTCCCTGAGCGAAGGTCTCGTAGATCAGCAGGCCGCCCGGCGCGAGCCAGGAAACCATCAGATCGAGTCGCGCCCGGAACAGATAGTTGGTGCAGATAATCGCGTCGAACCGCTCGGCTCCGAAGGGCAACCGCCCATGCTCCAGGTCTACCGGCCAAGTATCGATCCCAGTACCCTGCAATGAGGAGAGGGCGCCCATGTCCCGATCAACGGCAAGGACGTCATGACCCGCCGCGCAGGCCGGGCGGGCATGGCGCCCCGACCCGCTTGCGTAGTCAAGGACTCGTCCGCCGCGTCGGATGAAGGGTAACCACCTCATGACCCAGGCCGATGGCGGGGACGGGCCGGTGTCATGAGATCGTGGCGGCAGCGGCGATCCGGTCGTTACCGTCAAGGCGTTGTCGTCAACTGAAGATTTCTGATTCATGAAGGAGCGCCAGCGCAAGCGGGTGGTCATCATTTGAAGCGTGACGCAGTCAAATCATTGTACGCACGCGTGCAGTCGCACCGCGAGGGCTGGCTGCTGCTTGCAGTCTGCGCCTGCGTGGCAATGGCCGCGGCAGCAGTCGGTCTGATCGCATCCGGGACTCGCACTGTGGCGTTGACAACCGCCGTCATCGTCGGCCTGATCGCCGTCGGGATCCTTGTTTATCTGCTGACTCGCCGTGATAGCGCGACCGAGACATCGGCGCCCCCCGCCGTGCAGACAGCCAACCCGGTCACGCCGGCACATGTCGCCGAAGGACTCGCGCTCCTGGGGTCGTGGTCGTATGAGGTCGAAGCCGAAAAGTTCCACTGGAGCGACGGCGCCTATCGCCTCTTCGGCGTCGATCCGTCGGCACCAGCGCCGGTGCCGCGCGTGTTTCTGTCGAACATTCATCCTGACGATCAGGAGCGCTGGCAATCCGCCCATCGGCGCGGGATCAAGACCGCCCGTGAAGTCAGGATCGAGTATCGCTATCTCAAGCCCGAAGGTGAAACCGTCTGGGTGCGCAGTGTCGCCTTGCCCGAAAGCAATGTAAGCGGTTCGACGCTGCGGCTGACAGGCATCGTCCAGGACGTCTCGGCGATGCGAAACATGGCGCGCATGCTGGCGGCGAGCGAATCGAAATTTCGCGACCTGACCCAGTTGTCTGCTGACTGGGTGTGGGAGACCGATCTCGAGCAGCGAATCAGTTTTCTGTCGGACAGCGCGGCTGCAGCGCTCGGGGGAGACTGGATCAAGGAAGGTCTGGGCAAGCACCACTGGGAGCTGGCACCGATCGATTTTCCGAAAGCCGACTGGGGTCGGCACCGAAATGATCTGAGCGCCAAACGTCCCTTCGACGGCTTTGAATTCAGCCTTCTCGATCCGACCCGACAGGTCCATCACGTCACCCTGAGCGGGCGTCCGGTCTTCGACGAAGGCGGCAATTTCCAGGGCTATCGCGGCGTTGGTCGGGCCATCACCAAGGAGTATTACCAGCAGTTGCTGCTGCAGGTCGAAGGCGAGATGGCCTCGATCATGCGTGAAGAGACCGAGACCGACCGGGTCTTCGTGGCGCTGATCATTGCGGTGTGCGGTCTGATGGGCTGGTCCGGCGGCACCCACCTGGTCCAGATCCCCGGCACACGCGCCATCACCGTTCGGGAGCGCTGGGGCAATCCGGCCATCCTCAAGATGCTGTCGGCGCTGCCGAACCAGATCCCGATGTCTCACGACAGCCTGGAAGGACGCGCATGGTCAAGCGGCGAAGCGGTCTGGCTGCCCGACCTGTCGGATGAACCGGGCTTCGTTGCGCGCTACAGCACCGAGGAGCTGGGCCAGCAGGCCGCCTTCATGGCGCCGATTCTGGATGAGCGCAACAACGTGCTGTCTGCCATGCTGTTTTTCGGTCCGACCGGCTTTCGGGCCGGACGCCTGCTGATGCAGCTTGCCGAGATTCTGTCGCGGACCATGTCTCTCTATCTGCAGCGCAAGAACGCCGAGCAGCGGCTGATGCATGCGTCACTGCACGACGCCCTGACCGGCCTGCCCAACCGGGTCTATCTGACGCATCAGCTTGAAGACGTACTGCGGATAGGACAGCCGGCCGCAGTGCTCTATGTCGACCTGGACCGCTACAAGCTGATCAACGACACGCTCGGACACTCGGTCGGCGACCAGGTGCTGATTGACGTTGCCAAGCGACTGCGCGAATCGATCCGGCGCACCGATGTCCCCGGCCGGATGGGTGGTGACGAATTCATTCTTCTGCTGCCGAATCTGTGCGATCGCGCCCAGATCGAGCAGATCGCACGCAAGGTGCTGGCTGCGATCGAGCGGCCTTTCGTGCTGATGAACCGCGCCTATTTCCTGTCGGCCTCGATCGGCGTGGCGGTATCGCCGGACGATGGCACCGAGGCGCAACTGCTCATCAAATGCGCCGACACGGCGATGTATCAGGTGAAGTCGGAAGGCCGCAATAACGTGCGCTTCTTTGCCGGCAACGTCTCGGACGAACGAAGTGATCAGCTCCAGTTGAGCGCCGAATTTCCCCTGGCGCTGCAACGCGGCGAAATCGATCTCTATTACCAGCCGGTGCTTGCGGTGGGCGAACGCCGTCTCGTGGGCGTCGAGGGCCTGATGCGGTGGCGCCATCCGACCCGCGGTCTGATGCTGCCGGAGCGCTTCCTGCCGGCCATCGAACAGAGCAATCTGATGAAGGAAATCGGCATCTGGGCGATCCGCCGGGCACTTGATGACCGAGTCGAGATCGGACTCGACCGCTATGCCGATGTCTCGATCTCGGTCAACATTTCACCGCGCCAGCTTGCCGAAGACGGATTTCTGGCGCAGCTCAACGGCATGCTGGCGGAGCGCCATTTCCCGGCCAGTCTGCTGCGCATCGAGCTGACCGAAAACGCCCTCATCGACAACAGCGACAAGACGATCGCGTTGCTCACCGAACTGAGGCGACTGGGCATCAAGGTGATCATCGACAACTTCGGCACCGGCTACGCCTCGCTGTCTTATCTGAAGAACCTGCCGGTCAACGGCCTGAAGATCGACCGGACCTTCATTCGCGGTCTGCCCGAAGACCGCGGCAATGCCGCAATCATTCAGGCGATCACGACACTCGCCGGCAAGCTCGGGCTTGAAGCCATGGCCGAAGGCGTCGAGACCGCTGCCGAAATGAAAGCGCTGCGCACCTTCGACTGCGAGAGCATGCAGGGCTCATTCATCAGCGAGCCGCTGCCGCTGAGTCAGCTCAAGGACTTCCTCGAGTCCTTGCCGCAGCTTCGCCAGATGCATCTGATCAAGGGTGAAACCACCCCGATTTGAGCCCTTGCAGGGCCGGATCCGATCAGCTGTAAGACAGGCCCATCACTTCGCGCACTTCGCGCATGGTTTCGCGCGCCACGACCCGCGCCCGGTCGCAACCGTCGGCGATGATCGCCTTCAGGCGAGCCGGGTCATCGAGATAGGGCTGCGCCCGTTCGAAGAAAATCTGCTGCTCGGCAATGACTGCATCGATGACTGGCTGCTTGCATTCGAGGCAACCGATGCCGGCACTGCGGCAGCCCGCCTGCACCCACTCGCGCTGCTCGGCGCTGGAATAGACCTGATGCAACTGCCAGACCGGGCAACGGTCGGGCTCACCGGGATCGGTACGCCTCACGCGCGCCGGATCAGTCGGCATGGTGCGAATCTTTTTCGTGACCGCAGCCGGGTCTTCGCGCATCGCGATCGAGTTGCCATAGCTCTTGGACATCTTCTGGCCATCGAGACCCGGCAGACGCGAGGCCTCGGTCAACAGTGCCTGAGGCTCGGTGAGAATCTGGCGACGTGAGCCGGCGATATAGCCGAGCAGACGCTCGCGCTCTTCGCTGGACAGGCTTTGCGTGCCTTCGATCAGGGCACGCGCCTGCTCGAGCGCCTGTGCATCGCCCTGCTGCTGAAAGCGCGTGCGCAGATCGGTATAGATGGTGCCGCGCTTGTTGCCCAGGCGGCGAATCGCGGCCTGCGCCTTTGCCTCGAAATCGGGATCACTGCCAAAGAGATTGTTGAATCGGCGCGCCAGTTCGCGGGTCAGCTCGATATGGGGCACCTGATCTTCACCGACCGGCACCCAGGCGGCGCGATAGATCAGGATGTCGGCGGCCTGCAGCAGCGGGTAGCCGAGGAATCCATAAGTCGTCAGGTCGCGGTCAGCAAGCTTTTCCTGCTGGTCCTTGTAGGTCGGCACGCGTTCGAGCCAACCCAGGGGTGTCGACATCGACAGCAGCAGATGCAGCTCGGCATGCTCGGGCACCAATGACTGGATGAAGAGCACCGACTTGGCCGGATCGATGCCGGCAGCCAGCCAGTCGACGACCATGTCCCAGATATTGGCCTGGATGACCTCGGGCGACTGGTAGTGGGTG
>CAIKZV010000605.1 GCA_903831925.1 uncultured Burkholderiales bacterium | reverse complement strand
TTGATCCGGCCGCCCCGGACTCGGCAGCAGGCTTGTTGGGATCGGGCTGCACGGTGGTGAGCGAAATCGGCGCGGCTTCGAGTTTTCGGTCGACCACGATATCGCTCAGATTCAGTCGCCCGGCCGACGACAGGATGACGCGCGCATAGAAGTCGACGATCGCGACATCACCGACCTCGATCAGGCTGTCGCCCGGGCGCGCCGGACGCCAATCGACTTTCACGCTTGGCGTCACCAATGCCGACCAACGCATGAAGTCGTCGCTCGAGACCTTGTCGAGTGCGCTGAAATCGTTGAACGAGACCTCGCCGTTGAAGCCGATGCGCGAGAGTTCGCCGCCTGGTGTCGAGCTCACCTGGACTCTGCCGGTGCTCCAGAGCTGACCGCGGGCGATCGTGAGATTCAGATAGGACTCGACATAAGGATCGACATAGGTCAGCGATGCACGGCGCACCTGCACCTGCGCGTCGACGTCGAGCGGAACCGGCCGCACGGTTCCGCGGGCGCTCAGGCGTGCGCCATCGATGAAGGTGGCGGTCGCATCGAAACTGGCCGACTTCGAGGGGTCGAGGGTCACCGAGCTTGCCTTGGCATTCAGTGTCAGTCGGGGCAGTCGGCGTTCACGATCAATCAGGTAGTCGGCGTAGTCGAGGCCAAGCCGATCGATCTCGACGCTCTTTGCGAGCAGCGTCCAGGGTGCCGACGCAGCGGTGGCGGGACGCGCTGTCGTCGCGACCGCAGCGCTTGCGGCTGGCGGCACATACCAGTCCTGCAGATTGAAGCGGCCATTGCTGGCGCGGCGTACCGACAAATTCGATCGCTCGAGTACCACCGATCCCAATTCGAGATGCCTCGCGACCGGGTCGGCCGAGAGATCACGAATCGTCAGCTTGCCGATGGTCGCCGGCGGCTGATTGGCATGGCTCAGCTTCAGGTCTGACAACGTGATCAGGCCAGTCGTCATCGACCATGAGGGTGCGGCGGTGTCCCAGTTGAGCTTCGCATTCGCATCGAGACGACCCGATTCAAGCTTCGCTCGAAGGCCCGGTCCGGCCAGCGCTGCAAACCGGGGCAGGCTCAGGTCTTTAAGCGAGATGTCCGCCTGCCCTTTCGGCCCCTCGAGCTTGATCTCGGCATTGAGCGGCGCGGCATCATCAAGCCTGGCCTCGACAAGTGCCTTGCCGTTTACAGCGGCCGGCTTTGCAAGATCCGGGATGGTAATCGGGGCGGCTGATACCGCCAGCTGATCGATTCGAAGCGTCAGGGGTGCAGGGAGTGCGGCGTCCTGCCAGTCGATCTGACCACCCGCGATTTTCAGCGAATCGATCTGCAAGGATTTGGGCCCTGACACCGGAGCGGCGGTCGCGGTTTTAGCGTCAGCAGGGCCAGGCTTGCCGACAGCAAGCGGCGCTGGCCACAGCAGTTTGCCATCTGCTTGCCGGCCCAGACTCAGCTTAGGACGATCAAGCGCGATCGATGACACATGGAGCCCGCCGCCAAGCGGTTTCGACGGTTCGAGTGCAAGCGCAAGCGACGCAACCGACACCCGCTCGTGACCGGTGCCGTCGATCAGGCTGAATTCATCAACGCCGAGCTTGCCCTGCAGTTCGAGCAAGGAGATCAGCTCAGGACTGTCGGCATTCAGCGTGACTCCCAGCTCGAAACCGAGAACCCCCGAGCGAGGTCTGATGTCGTCGGGCAACTTCAGATAGGGCAAGAGGCTGACGATGGGCGGGCCCGCGAGCGAGGCATGACCCTTCAGAACCCGCGAGTCCGCGAAGGGCGTGGACGACGCATCGAGTGAGAAAGGGTGGCCGTCGAGATTCAGGCGCACATCGAGCTTGGCAGGGGCTGACTTTCGGTCGGCGCGATTCGAGAGCTCGTGCAGCGTGAGCGACAGATCGCTGATCTGCGTGACCTTGCCCACGTACTGATCATCGAATTCGAGCGCGCCCCGGTCGATGCTGACACGGTCGAGTTCCCATTCGAGCTTGCCGTCGGATTTCGGGCGCTGCTGAATGCGCTCGATGATGTCGCTGATGTCGAAACCGAAGGGAGCGTGCCGAACAATGCGCGCCTTGACATCCTCGAGCTGCACATTTCGCACGACCACTCGACCGTGCAGATAGGCCAGCGCAGAGACATCGACCGTCAGCCGCTTGGCGACCAGGGTCGGTTTGGGCGCGGGCGGGCGCATCACTACCAGATCGGTCATGACGATTCGTCCCGCAAACGGCGAGACCTCGATCCGCCCGATGCTGACTTCGCGGCCGACCAATTCCCCCACCTTTGCCGCAATCTGATGCCGCATCAGATTCGGCCCCCAGGTCAGGCCGCCGACAATCAGCGCTGCCAGAACCGCAACCGCCACCAGCAGCCAAAGTCCGGTACGCGCTAAAGCGCCGCGTTGCCTGAACGCGGCTGCTCGCTTTTCGACGCTTGCGCGGGCCATCTGGCGATTCTCCTTCTTGCTATGGCTCGGCGCGGGTCTTTCGGATCAGCCGCGCGCGATGCCGAGCTTGAGCACGGTTTGCAGCTCTGCCGGATGCCGGATCAGCGCATCGGCGCCCCATTCATGGGGCGGCAAAGCTTCGCCGCAGAATCCGTAGGCAGCGGCAATCGTCATCATC
>CAIKZV010000604.1 GCA_903831925.1 uncultured Burkholderiales bacterium | reverse complement strand
TGCTGCTGGATGATGTGCTGGCGGCTGAGTGGATCTGGGCGGCGATCAAGGGCTGCATCTCGGGGCTGGCAATCATCCTGGTGGCCTGGGCGCTCGGCGTGACGCGCGCGCCAACACTATTGGCTGTGCTGCCGGTCGTGCTGCTCACCGGCCTGGCCTTTGCCGCACTCGGCCTGTGCGTCAATGCGCTGGCGCAGGGCTATGACTTTTTCTCGTACTACTTCACCCTGGTGCTGACGCCGATGTCGTTTCTCTCAGGCGTTTTCTTTCCGGTGACGCAGCTGCCCGACTGGCTGCAGGGTTTCAGCGCAATCCTGCCGCTGACCGCAGCGGTCTCGCTTGCGCGTCCGCTGGTGCTCGGCGAATGGCCGACCGATGTGCTGCGGCATGTGGCCGTGCTGCTGGCGTACTCGGCCGGGGGCTTCTATCTCGCGGCGGTGCTGACGCGCCGCCGCTTTGCGACCTGAGGACCAGGCCGCTCAGGCTTCCTTGAGCCAGCGCGCCACATCGAGCGCGAAGTAGGTCAGCACGCCGTCGGCGCCGGCCCGCTTCATCGCCAGCAGTGACTCAAGCGCCACGGTGCGCTCGTCAAGCCAGCCGTTGGCGGCAGCCGCCTTGAGCATCGCGTATTCGCCGCTGACCTGATAGACGAAGGTCGGCGCACCGAAGGTGTCTTTGACCCGGCGAACGATATCCAGGTAAGGCATGCCGGGCTTGACCATGACCATGTCGGCGCCTTCCTGCAGATCGAGAGCCACCTCGCGCAGCGCCTCGTCGCTGTTGGCCGGATCCATCTGGTAGGTCTTCTTGTCGGACTTGCCGAGGTTCTTGGCCGAGCCCACCGCATCCCGGAAGGGCCCATAAAAGCCCGAGGCGTATTTCGCCGAGTAAGCCATGATCCGGGTGTGGATGTGGCCTGCGCCCTCGAGGGCCTGGCGGATCGACCCGATGCGCCCGTCCATCATGTCGGAGGGCGCGACGATGTCCACCCCGGCTGCAGCCTGCACCAGCGCCTGATCGCGAAGGATCTCGACGGTGGCTTCGTTGATCACATAGCCGTTGTCGTCAATGACACCGTCCTGGCCGTGCGAGGTGTAGGGGTCAAGCGCCACATCGGTCAGCACGCCGAGCTGCGGAAAGCGATCCTTGACCGCTTTGACTGCCCTGGGCACCAGGCCGTTGGGGTCGGTGGCAATGCGGCCATCGGGCGTCTTGATCGAGGGCTCGATCACCGGGAAGATCGCCAGCACCGGCACGCGCAGCGCCACGCATTGCTCTGCCACCGCCAGGAGCCGGTCGATCGAAACCCGCTCGACGCCGGGCATGGACGGCACCGCCTGCGAGATGCCCTTGCCTTCGATCACGAAGCAGGGATAGATCAGGTCATCGGCGGTGACGATGTTTTCGCGCACCAGCCGGCGACTGAAGTCGTCGCGGCGCAAACGGCGCGGGCGCTGGGTCGGAAAGCCGGTGTTGGTCTGGGGAAATTCAGGCATTTGTCGAGTCCTTGGGCGAGGCGGGCAGTCCGACCGCAATCCAGTTTTCTACCACAGCTGTCAGATCCTCACTGCCAGAGCGGTTCAAAGCTGAAAAGAGCAGCACCTTGTTGTCTGCGCCGGGGCGCAGTTGTTCGAGCTCGTCGATCACGTCGCGCAGCGCCTGGCGGGCCTGCTGTCTGGGCAATTTGTCGGATTTGGTCAGGGTGACCACCAGGCGCACGCCATCGGGCACCCATGCCAGCAGCCGTCGGTCGAGATCGGTCAGCTTGCGGCGGATATCGGCCATCAGCACCGTGCCGGCAAGCTGAGGTCGGCTGCTGAGATATTCGCCGGCGAGCTGATCCCAGGTACGTTTGGTCTCGAGCGGCGCCGAGGCATAGCCATAACCCGGCGTGTCGACCAGATAGGCGATCGCCCGATCGACCGGTCCGACCGCAAAATAATTCAGCGCCTGGGTACGCCCCGGCGTGCGGCTTGCAAAGGCCAGTCGGCGCCGGTTGCACAGCACATTGATCGCCGAGGATTTGCCGGCATTGGAGCGTCCGACGAAGGCGACTTCGAGCAGCCCCTCGCGCGGCATCTGGTGCAGCGCGGCGACGGTAGTATGGAAACGGGCGGTAGTGAGAAGCGGCATGAAATCGCTCTATTGTATAGTTCGGCGTTCGATCGAATTTAGACTTTCAGGTGTTTCTGATGATCAAGGTGTCAAGTTCCTCGCTGAATACCTCTCTCAAAGCCGCTTTTGGCCGGGTTTTTCAGATGTTTTTTGCATCTGCAGCAGCGCTGCTGATGGCGGGTACCGCAATGGCCCAGTCTGCGCCGGCCAAGGTCAATCCGGCCCATGGGCAGCAGCTTGCAGGCCAGGTCTGCGCAGCCTGTCATGGCGCCGATGGCAACGCCACCGGCCCGGCCAACCCCAAACTTGCCGGCCAGCATTCTGACTATCTGTACAAGCAGCTGGTCAATTTCGTGCCCAAGCAGGGCGCCAAGGAAGCCGAGCGGGTCAACGCGATCATGGCGGGCATGGCCGCAGGTCTGTCCGACGCCGATCGCCGTGATCTGGCCGCTTATTTCTCGACGCAGCCGCTCAAGCCCTCATCAGCCCGCAACAAGGATCTGGTGACGCTGGGTCAGAACATCTATCGCGGCGGTATCGCCGAGAAGCAGGTTCCGGCCTGTGCCGGGTGCCATGGCCCGGCGGGCTCAGGCATTCCGGCGCAATATCCGCGCCTGGCAGGCCAGTGGGCCGATTACACAGAATCGCAGCTGACCCAGTTTCGGGCCGGCACGCGCCGCAACAGCGCCCAGATGATGACTATCGCAGCACGGCTGTCCGACACCGAGATCAAGGCGGTGGCCGACTACATTGCAGGCCTGCGCTGACCGCATTCGAGTCACCCTTGCAGTAGATTGCAGCGGGCGTCTTCGGGCGCCCGCGGTCATTTGGGCGAGCACAACGCCGGCTTGAAATTCCCGAAGCCTCTCATGATCTCGACCGACACAAGGAGCACACCATGCTGATCAGGATCCCCCCGCGCCACCTGCCCGAGCCTTCCGAGATCACGCCGCGCGCGGTCTGGACGCAGCGTCGCCGCATCGTGCAGGCGGCTGCCGCCGGCATCGCCCTGCCGGCCCCGCGATGGCTGAGCGCACAGACCAGTCGGACAGAGACCAGGCCCGAGACCAGACTGGCCGGCAAGGCAAGCCCGCTGTCGACGCTGGGTGCCAACGACAAACCCACGCCCTACAAGGACGTGACCACCTACAACAATTTCTACGAGTTCGGTCTGAACAAGGAGGATCCCGCCGTATCGGCGCGCTCCCTCAAGACCCGCCCCTGGACGGTGACCGTGGAAGGCGAGGTCGATAAGCCGCGCGTCTTCGACATCGACGAGTTGCTCAAACTGGCA
>CAIKZV010000603.1 GCA_903831925.1 uncultured Burkholderiales bacterium | reverse complement strand
CGGTGGCGCGCGCTAAGCTCTCGGTCCCGGCACCGGCTCACTTTTTTCAGGACACCTTTTCATGCAAACCATCGGCACGCCCCTTTCACCCTCGGCGACCCGGATCATGCTGCTGGGCGCCGGCGAACTCGGCAAGGAAGTGATCATCGCCCTGCAGCGGCTGGGCATCGAGGTGATCGCGGTCGACCGTTATGCCGATGCGCCGGGCCATCAGGTGGCGCACCGTTCTCATGTGATCGACATGACCGACCCGGCCCAGCTGCGCGCCCTGATCGAGAAAGAACGGCCGCAGATGGTGGTGCCCGAGATCGAGGCAATTGCCACACCGACCCTGATCGAACTCGAGCGCGAGGGCGTGGTGCGCGTGATCCCCACCGCGCGCGCAGCCTGGCTCACCATGAACCGCGAAGGCATCCGGCGACTGGCCGCCGAAGAACTCGGGCTGCCGACCTCGCCCTATCGCTTTGCCAGCAGCCTGGCCGAACTCAAGGCCGCGATCGACGACGGTATCGGCTATCCGTGCCTGGTCAAGCCGGTGATGTCCTCATCCGGCAAAGGCCAGTCGAAGATCGATGGCCCCGCGGAGGTCGAGGCCGCCTGGGCCTATGCAGCAAGTGGCGGGCGGGTGGATGCCGGCCGCGTGATCGTCGAGGGCTTCATCGATTTCGACTACGAGATCACCCTGCTCACCGTGCGGGTGGGCCAGGGCGAAGGTGCCGCCGCCACGACGCACTTTTGCGATCCGATCGGCCACGTACAGGTGGCCGGCGACTATGTCGAGAGCTGGCAGCCACAGGCCATGAGCACGGTGGCGCTCGAACGCTCGCAAGCCATCGCGCGCAAGGTTACCGAGGCACTCGGTGGCAGCGGCCTGTTCGGCGTGGAGCTCTTCGTCAAGGGTGACACGGTGTGGTTCTCGGAGGTCAGCCCGCGCCCGCACGACACCGGCATGGTCACCATGGCCACGCAGCATCAGTCCGAGTTCGAGCTGCATGCCCGCGCGATCCTGGGTCTGCCGGTCGATACCCGGCTGCGCTCGCCGGGCGCAAGCGCAGTCATCTACGGCGGTGTGGCCGCTCGCGGCGTGGTCTTCGACGGGCTGGCCGATGCGCTGTCGGTGCCGGGCAGCGACGTGCGGCTCTTCGGCAAGCCCGAGTCATTCGTCAAACGCCGCATGGGTGTTGCCCTGGCGCATGCCGCCGATGTCGAGACCGCGCGGCGTCATGCCAAGGATGCCGCCTCACGGGTCAAGCCGCGCCAGGTCTGACTCAGGCGGCAGCAAACCGAAAGACCCCGTCCTCGCCCTTCTCGCGCGTCAGTTCGCCCCGATACCACAGGGCATGCAGGTGGGCGAGCGATTCACCGAGCGCGAACATCATCTGATGGGCATCGAACTCACGGCCGAACATGATCGGTACGGTCTCGGCCGCGTGGCGCGGTCGTTCGCTGCAGGCTGCGGCCACCGCGCCGAGCCGCTCGGCATGATGCTCATGAAGCTGGGCAAGTCGTCGATGCAGGCCGCGAAACGGCCGCCCATGCGAGGGCAGCACCAGCGTGTCCTCGGGGCAATCCTCGAAGCGACGCAGTGAATCGAGATACCAGGTGAGCGGATCGGCCTCGGGCTCGAGGTCGAAGACCGAGACATTGGTCGAGATGCGCGGCAGGACCATGTCGCCGGTGATCAGCAGCTGGTCGGCGTCGCACATCAGCGCCGCATGCTCGGGCGAATGACCGGTGCCGATGATGACCCGCCACTGACGATCGCCGATCGTGATGCGCTCGTGATCGCCAATGCGACGGAAGTTGTGCGGCATGTTCGGCACCAGCCCGGGAAAGTGCGAGCGGCTGCGCTGGCGCAGGGTATCGAGCTGCGGGCCGTCGACCAGGCCATGGCGAAGGTAGTGGCGATAGGCGGCATCCGGGTCCTGGCCCGGCATGGTGGCCGACAGTATTCGACCGACCGCGTATTCGCCGACCGTCATCCACAGTGGCGCACTGAAGCGCTCGGTCAGCATGCCGGCCAGCCCGACATGGTCGGGATGATTGTGCGTACACAGCACCCGCACCACCGGCAGGCCGTCGAGCTCATCGGCGATCAGGGTGTCCCAGTGGGTTCGGGTGGCCTCGGTCGAGACGCCGCAGTCGATCACCGTCCAGCCGTCCTGGCCGCGAAAGCGGTCGCGCAGCAACCACAGGTTGATATGGTCGAGTGCAAACGGCAGCGGCATCCGCAGCCACCACACTCCCGGTGCCACTTCGAAGCGCTGCGCAGGCTTGGGCAGCGTGTCACCAAACGGGTAGGTCAGCTCGTGTTCAAGCGCATTCATGACAGCCGGTCTCCTCGATTTTCTGGGTTCGAGTCTACCCGAGCGCCTTGCGCGGCCCGCCCGGCGCAGGTCGATGCTGCCGAGGTGATCGCTGCCGGATTGACGATCGACCGACAGAAACATACCCTCGACGGTTAACCTCAGGCCGGCCTGCGCGCCGGACCCAACCCCGGGACGCCGACATGCTCAACCTGCCAGGCCTTCAGTTCGACCTCGGCGACGACATCGCCATGCTGCGCGACTCGCTGCAGCAGTTCACTTCAGCCGAAATCACCCCGCGCGCCGCCGAAATCGACCGCAACGACCAGTTCCCGATGGATCTGTGGCGCAAGTTCGGTGAGCTCGGTGTGCTCGGCATGACCGTG
>CAIKZV010000602.1 GCA_903831925.1 uncultured Burkholderiales bacterium | reverse complement strand
GGCACCACGCGAGCAGGCTCGACCTCAGAAAAAGCGCTGACCGCGGCGCTCGATGCGGCGGCGGCCGCCGGCTGCAAGACCCAGCTCTTTGCGGCGGGCAGCCTGCCGCTCGAACCCTACGACCCGACCCGCCCCGAGCGCAGCCCCGAGGCGATTGCCATGCTTGCCGCGCTGCGTCGCGCCGATGGCGTGCTGCTCGCGACACCGGCGTATCACGGCGGCATCTCCGGTCTGGTGAAAAACGCCATCGACTTCACCGAAGACATGCGCCAGGACGACTCGCCCTATTTCGACGGACTGGCGGTCGGCTGCATCGTGTGCGCCGATGGCCCGCAGGCAATGGGCTCGACGCTCGCCTCACTGCGCTCGATCGTTCATTCCCTGCGTGGCTGGCCGACGCCCTTTGCGGCGACCATCAACTCGCGCGAGCGGCCGTTTGGCGGCGACGGGCGCGAAGCCGATCCGGCGGTGATCGAGGCCTGCGCACTGGTCGCGCGACAGGTGATTGAATTCGCCCACATGAAGCGCAGTGCCAAATGAGGAGCACCAGATGACCGACAAGATCGAAAAACCCGACGCCGAATGGCGCCAGTCGCTTTCCGGCGAGGCCTATCAGGTGCTGCGCCACGAAGGCACCGAGCGGCCGGGCTCCAGCCCGCTCAACGATGAAAAACGCACCGGCCGCTATGTGTGCGCCGGCTGCGATACGCCGCTGTTTTCGAGCGACATGAAATTCGACAGCGGCACCGGCTGGCCGAGCTTTTTCACCACGCTGCCTGGCGCCTTCGAGACCAGCCGCGATTTCAGGATGATCTGGCCACGCACCGAGTACCACTGCGCACGCTGCGGCGGTCACCATGGCCATGTCTTTGACGACGGCCCGGCTCCGACCGGCAAGCGCTTTTGCAACAACGGCGTCGCACTGAAGTTCGTGCCCGACGATTCCGCATCCTGAGTCCTGGAGACTTCTCATGAGCCTTGTCATCGCAGCCCCCACTCCGATCACGATCCCGGTTGCCGGCGGCGGCAGCTTTCCGGTGCGACGCATCTATTGCGTCGGTCGCAACTACGAAGAACATGCCAAAGAGATGGGCTTTACCGGCCGCGAGCCGCCCTTCTTCTTCATGAAGCCGGCCGATGCGATCGTCAATGTCGCAGAGGGCGCGGTTGGTGAGATTCCCTATCCGGCCGGCACGAGCAATCTGCACTACGAGATCGAGCTGGTCGCAGCCATCGGCATCGGCGGCGCCAATATCAAGGCGGCCGACGCGATGAAGCATGTCTGGGGCTATGCGGTGGGCCTGGACATGACCCGGCGCGATCTGCAGGGCGTCTCGAAAAAGGAAGGCCGGCCCTGGGAAATCGGCAAGGCCTTCGACCAGTCGGCCCCGATCGGCCCGATCGTGCCGGCCGCAGCCGCCGGCAATCCGAGCGATGCCGCAATCACCCTGTCGGTCAATGGCCAGATGAAGCAGTCGAGCAGCACCAGCAAGCTGATCTGGAGCATCGCCGAAAGCATCGAGCACCTGACCGCCTACTGGCGTCTGGAGCCGGGCGACCTGATTTTCACCGGCACGCCCGAGGGCGTCGGCGCGGTGGTCTCGGGCGACCTGATGGAAGGCGCGGTGGCCGGCGTCGGCAGCCTGAAGGTGAAGGTCCGCTGATCAGGCGTCGTGTGCACGCGCCGGCAACGCGGCTTGCGGTGCCGGCGGCGGCGCAAAGCCGGCGGGCAGATCGGCCGGCGAGGCTTTGATGCTGATCTCGCGCTGGGGCACCGGAATCTCGATACCGGCCTGTTTGTAGGCATGGTAGATGCCGAGGTTGATCGCCGAGGTGAGCATCAGCGTGCCGTTTTGAGGATCAGGGATCCAGAAGCCGACCTCGAGCGTGATCGCCGAATCGCCGAAGGCGACCAGGAAGGCCCGCGGTGGCGGCTGACTCATGACCCGCTCCTGGGCTTTGGCCACGTCGATCAGCATCTGCATCGCCTGATCGACATCGCAGTCGTAGCTCACACCGACCCGCACCGCGATGCGGGTCGAGGAATCGGTGAAGGTCTCGCTCTCGACGACTGAATTGACCAGCATCTCGTTGGGCACGATGGAGTCGACGCCGTCCAGCCCCTTGATCACGGTATAGCGGGTGCGGATCTCGGACACGATGCCGCGAAACCGGTCGATGCGAATCAGTCGACCGGGCTCGATCGAGCGGTCGAGGAGGATGATGAAGCCCGAGATGTAGTTGGCCGCGATCTTCTGCAGGCCGAAACCCAGGCCCACACCCACCGCGCCGCTGAAGACCGACAGGGTGGTGAGGTCGATGCCGACCACCGGCAGCGCGATCAGCAGCGAGAGCACCAGCAGCACCGGTTGCGCGACCCGGCTGATAACGGCCCGCACGCCCTGATCGACACCTGAGATCGCCGCCAGGCGTGAATCGATGGCGCGGCTCAGCCACAGCGCCAGCACCGTGGCCAGCATCAGCGTGCACAGGCCGGTAAAGAGCTGCAGCAGGCTCAGTCGCGACTTGCCCATCGGGATCGCGATGTCGTCGAGGGTATCGACCACCACATGCAGCAGACCCAGCAGATGCAACGCAGCCAGCGACCAGAGGGTGATCGCGATGAGTCGCTCGAAAGCGTTGATCACGGGTGTATCGGGGAAGGTCTGCTCGACCAGCAGCAGCAGCGCGCGCACGCCGAGCGCGGCGAGCACCAGTTGTGCGCCGACCTCCAGGACGGTGACGTCGACAAAATTCGCCAGCACCGAGCGGGCCAGCATCAGGATGACCCAGGCGATCACCGGCCCGCTCAGGCGGTCGATCCAGGCCCGGGTCAGTGTTCCGACCGGTTTGCCTTCGAATCGCCGCTGCACCGCGCGGCGCACGAGGATGGCAAACCCGACCGCCGCCAGCAGCGCGACGATCGCCCACCAGCCCCGGGGCGCAGACAACTCGCCGATCATGTGGTTGATCAGCGGGCCGAGCATCGTCAGGTTGAAGGGCGCCGCGTCGGCGGTGACAGTGGCATCGTTGGCTTGCATCCCGCAAGGATAGCCGAGGCCCGCGCTACCATCGGGATCAGGACAACACAGGAGACCGCCAGCCATG
>CAIKZV010000601.1 GCA_903831925.1 uncultured Burkholderiales bacterium | reverse complement strand
TTCTTGATCGTCACCGCCCTGGTTTCCGGCGTGATGCTGCTGTTGCCGCTGATCAACCGCCAGATGGCCGGCGCCAGCGTCGGCACCCTCGAGGCCACGCGCCTCATGAACAGCGGTGCGATCGTCCTGGACGTGCGAAAGCCCGACGAATTTTCCGGCGGCCATGTGGTCGGCAGCCGAAATATCCCGATGGTCGACATCGACAAGCGGGCGGGCGAGTTGCCGGCCGGCAAAGCGCTCATCGTGGTCTGCGCCAACGGGTCAACCGCCGCGCGCGCCGCAGGCAGCCTGCGAAAAGCCGGGCGCGCCGAGGTCTTCTGCATGGAGGGCGGTCTGGCCTCCTGGCAGCAGGCCGGCCTGCCTGTCGTCAAGTAAGTCAAGTAAGTCAAGCAAGTCAATCATCCTGAGCCCAGAGGGTCGTCAATGAGTGCCAAGGTCACGATGTATTCCACCGCCGTCTGTCCCTACTGCGTTCGGGCCGAGGCCCTGCTCAAGCAGCGCGGTGTGACCGAGATCGACAAAATCCGCATCGACCAGGATCTGGCCGAGCGCGATCGCATGATCGAACGAACCGGTCGGCGCACCGTGCCGCAGATCTACATCGGCGAGCGCCATGTCGGCGGCTTCGACGATCTCGCTGCCCTCGACCGTGCGGGCGAACTGGTGCCGCTGCTGCAGGCCTGATTGATCGCGGCCTGCCGCGACAGGCTGCGGCTGTCATACCCGGCTGGCATCCTCCCATCGGTCTTCAATTCCCATCACTTTTTCAGGAGCGCTGCCATGAGCGACGTACAGCAACCGATTTTTCAGATTCAGCGCATGTACCTCAAAGACCTGTCCCTCGAGATTCCGGGCGCGCCCCGCATCTTCCTCGAGCAGCAGGCGCCGTCGGTCGAGATTTCGCTCGACACCGCCTATGAAGGCCTCGGTGACTCGATCCACGAAATCACCGTCACCTCGACCGTGACGACCAAGATCGGCGACAAGGTCATGTTCCTGATTGAGGCCAAGCAGGCCGGCATCTTCGATATCCGCAATATCCCCGACGAGCAGATGCCGATCGTGGTCAACGTCGTGTGTCCGAACGTCATCTATCCCTATCTGCGTGCCAATGTCGCCGACGTCATTCTGCGCGCCGGCTTTCCGCCGATTCACCTGGCCGAGATCAACTTCGAGGCGCTCTATCAGCAGAAGATGGCGCAGCAGCAGGCCGAAGGCCAGGGCGGCAGTCCGTCGCTGATCGTGCCCGGCCGTTTCAACTGACGTTCTCTCGACCGGACGTCGCGCCGAGCGGGTCGAATTCATGATTCTCGACTTGCCCCCAAGCACGATCGCGCCTCGAATCGTCTTGTTCATCAGTGTTGAGGCGCCGCGGCCATGAAGGTCGCGGTGCTGGGCGCGGGCGCATGGGGCACGGCGATCGCGGTGCATGCCGGCCTGCGCCATTCGGTCTGCCTGTGGGCGCGCGATCCGGCGGTCTCGGCCGCGCTGTCGAGCCACCGCGAAAACAGCCGCTATCTGGCAGGCGTTCGACTGGCGCCCGCGATCGAGCCGACTGCCGATTTGGGCGCGGCACTGGCAGGCGCCGATCTGCTGATCATCGCCACCCCGCTGTCCGGATTGCGCACGATGGCTCGGGCCCTGTCTGCAGTCAGCCACGCGGCCCCGGCTCCGGTGATCTGGCTGTGCAAAGGGCTTGAAGCCCAGACCATGCTGCTGCCGCACGATGTCGTGCAAGGCGAGTGGCCCGGCGTGGCGGGTGGCGCGCTCTCGGGGCCGAGCTTTGCGCAGGAAGTGGCAGCCGGTCTGCCGGCGGGCCTGACGGTGGCGTCGACCGATGACGCTGTGGCGCTGACCACCATCGCTGCCCTTCACCACGGCGCATTGCGTATCTATCGCACTGACGACATGATCGGGGTCGAGGCCGCCGGCGCGCTCAAGAACATCATGGCGATTGCGACCGGCATCTCTGACGGTCTGGGGCTCGGCATGAATGCCCGTGCCGCGCTTCTGACCCGGGGCATGGCCGAGATGGTCCGTTACGGGGTGGCCATCGGTGCGCGCCCGGAAACCTTCATGGGATTGGCCGGAGTCGGCGACCTGATGCTGACCTGCACTGGTGACCTCTCGCGCAATCGTGCGGTCGGGCTGCGGCTGGCACGAGGTGAGCCACTTGATGCGATTCTCGCCGGACTCGGTCACGTCGCCGAGGGCGTGGCCTGCTGCCGTGCGGTGCGCGACAGCGCCCGCCAAGCCGGTGTCGAGCTGCCGATCACCGAGGCGGTGTCGGCGGTCCTCTTCGACGGGAGCGCGCCGCGCGATGCGGTTGCTGCGCTGCTGGCGCGCGAGCCGCGGGCCGAAACCTATTCTTCGATGCAGCCATGAGCCTGACCGATTCCAAGGCCCCGTCCGCAGCCCATCGCCTCACGGTGTGTGTGTTTTGCGGTGCGCGCGACGGCGCCGATCCGCGGTTTCTCGCGCTCGCCCGACTGGCAGGCGACAAGCTCGCACGGGCCGGTGCCGCTATCGTCTATGGCGGCGGGCGGGTCGGCATGATGGGCGCGCTGGCCGATGCGGCGCTGGCCGCGGGCGGCGAGGTGATCGGTGTGATTCCGGGCGTGCTGCTCGATCGAGAAGTGGGGCACAAGGGATTGGCGCGCCTTGAGGTCGTGGCTGACATGCAGGTGCGCAAGCAGCGCATGATCGAACTGTCGGACGCCTTTCTGACCCTGCCCGGCGGGCTCGGAACCCTCGATGAACTTTTCGAAGTGCTGACGCTGCGCCAGCTCGGCGAGCATCAGCTGCCGATCCTGGCGGTCAACGACCAGGGCTATTTCGACACGCTGGCGGCCTGTCTTGCCGAATTCGTGGATCATGGCCTGGCCGGTCAGCGCGATGTCGCGGCGCTCGAGCGCTTCGCTTCGCTCGACGCAGCGCTGCTCAGGCTCGGTCTGGCGACCTGAGCTTGCATTGACCAGGCTGCATTGACCATGCTGATTCAGGCTGCTTCGCTTTTCCGCCAACTCTTCCCGCCAACCCTTCCGTCCGCGTCCCTGCCATGAAATTCGATCCCACTACCCGTCATCAGACCTGCCGCAGTGCCGATGAGGCGCTGCTCTCCCGTCAGTCGATTCGCGCCTTTTTGCCGCGCGAAGTCCCGCGCGAGACCATCGACGAGATTCTTCAGGTCGCGGCGCGCGCGCCGTCGGGCACCAACACGCAGCCGTGGAAGGTCTACGTCGTGGCCGGCGAGCCGCGTGCCGAGCTCAGCCGCAAGATCCTGGCCGCCTTCGACGATCCGGCGGTCGCGGCCACCCACAAGCGCGAATATGCCTATTACCCTCAGCAATGGACCTCGCCCTATGTCGATCGGCGCCGCAAGGTGGGCTGGGACATGTATGGGCTGCTCGGCATCGGCAAGGGTGATTTCGAGA
>CAIKZV010000600.1 GCA_903831925.1 uncultured Burkholderiales bacterium | reverse complement strand
GTCGTCCTGATCAATCGTGTGTACGCGCAGGCCGATGTTGTCTGATTCGAAGGTCAAGCGGGCGCAATAGTCGGCAGCGCGCTTGCCGTCGCGCAGACCCAGCGCCTTGCGCTGGCGCAGTGCTTCGCTCGAAAAGTCGACATCCCGAAACGAATCTTCATCGGCCTGCGCTTTCATGACGAGGTGCACGATGTCGAATGAATGCTCACAACCAAGATCGAGCATTCGCCTGAATTCGGCTTGTTGCGCGAGCTCGGGCGGCAAGTGTTCTCCCAGTTTCTTCACCGCGCGACGCAGGTCCTGCATGATCCGGTGATCGCGCAGATGCTCATGGCTGCGGCTGGCGAACTGAAGGTTTTTCATGCGCATGACCGCGTCGCCCAGCGTGTCGGGAATCGGTTCGCTCGCATCCCACAGATCGACCACGAAGCACAGCGTGTCGCATCGCTCAGCGTCATCCAGAACGAGATCCAGCGGCGTATTCGAGTAGATCCCGCCGTCCCAATACCATTGACCGTCGATCTCAACCGGCGCAAAGCCTGGCGGCAATGCACCGCTGGCCATGATGTGTTCAGGCGTCAGCGGTTTGTTGCTGCGGCGGTTATCGAATCGAGCGGGCGTACCGCTGCTCACGTTGACTGCAAACAGGGAGAGACGGATGTCGCCCTTGTTGAGGTAGTCGAAATCGATCAGGTCAAGCAACGTCTGTCGCAACGGACGGGTGTCGTAGACGCTCAACTGCTCGGGCGGCAGGCGACGGGAAAAATCCCATTGCAGCGGCAATCTCGGTTGAAAAAAACCGGGAACCCCGCGGGTCGCCGCCTGCCAGGTTGCCGTGCCCGGCGTCCAGGGCTTGCCACTGACGGGCATCAGCGATCCGAAGGGGCGATCGAGCGCAACCCGCGCCCAGAACTGACGCAGCCGCTCGAGACGATCCTCCGGCCGATTGCCGGCGACCAGGGCAGCATTGATCGCACCAATCGACGTGCCAACCAGCCAGTCCGGATGGATGCCGCGTTCGGCAAGCGCTTCGAACACCCCAGCCTGATAGGCCCCCAGCGCACCGCCGCCCTGAAAGACCATCACGTTTTGCCGCAGGGGTGACGGCCTTGCAGGAGTTGATTTCGCTTTCATCGCACGCATGTCCGACCCATCGACCGTTAACTGGGGCTGAAAATCGGACAGGAAAAGCTCTGTCAACGATTGTCGTGGCTTTGGCAGTGCACCCCATCGCTGATTCGCGCGTTACAGGACGATTGCAAGTGCCGGTTGCCGTCTCGGTCGTCAGACCATGAACAGAACCTGAGGAGAATCTACGCGATGAGAACGCTTTTTGCTCTGATCATTGCAAGTGCCTTATCGGCCTGTGCCGCGCCGGGCTACTACTACCCCGCGTCCCAAGCCTATCCGGCTGGAGGCTATGGCGCTGCCGAGGCTTCGATTTACGTCGCACCCCCAGTCTTCTCGACTCAGATTTACCCGGTGCCGCCACCTGTGCTGTACAGGCCTGCCTACCGAAGCTATTACGGGCCGCCGCCGCCGGTGTATGGCCCACCCGCTGCGGCCGTCAGACCACCGACGATCGTGGTGCCGCCGGTTGCGGTGCAGCCCTACCGTTCACATCCCATGCCCGGATTTCACATGCCT
>CAIKZV010000599.1 GCA_903831925.1 uncultured Burkholderiales bacterium | reverse complement strand
GTTGACCAGCAGCACTTCGCCGAGCTGCGCCTGACCCGACTGCACCGCCCGCTTGATCTCGGGTGCCTTGAAGAGCGAGGCATTGGCATGGACGGTGATCTTGAGCTTGCCGCCGCTCGCCTTGTCGACATCATTGGCGAACTGCACCAGGTTTTCGGTGTGGAAATTGCCGGCGGCATACGCTGCGGGCAGATCCCATTTGGTCTGCGCCAACACTGAGGTCGCGGTCAGGGAGGACACCGCCAGCGACAGGGCGAGGCCAATCAGAGGGACGAGCTTCATTCGAATCTCCGTAAATCAGAAGGTAACCGGAAAGCTTAGGCGTGATGTCGCGAATGCGTCAATGGCGATAGTGTGGTGCGGAGCCCCTCTGCGGCAGGGTTCGACCCGACCGATTGCCGGTCAGAGGGCGGCTTGTCACTGATATTTCGCTTGATACAGTGCGCCATCTACTGTTCGCCATCCGGTTGCGAGAGCCTTTCTTTATGTCTGACCGTCAGCTAGCGTCGTCCCCGCAGCCCGCTTCTTCTGAGGTCCGCAACCTCAACCCGACGCCACCTGCGCCGCGCCGCTGGCAGTTCTGGGTCGATCGTGGCGGCACCTTCACCGATGTGGTCGGTCGTAGCCCCGATGGCACGCTGACCAGCGCCAAGCTGCTGTCCGACAATCCCGAGCACTATGCCGACGCCGCGATTGCCGGCATTCGGCGCCTGCTCGGCGTGGCGCCTGAGCAGCCGATGCCTGCCGACCAGATCGAAGCAGTAAAGATGGGCACGACCGTGGCCACCAACGCGCTGCTCGAGCGCAAGGGCGAGCCGCTGCTGCTGGTGGTGACGCGCGGTTTCGCCGACGCACCGCGCATTGGCTACCAGGCTCGACCGCGCCTCTTTGCCCGTCACATCGTCTTGCCCGAACTCCTGCATCAGGAGGTCATCGAGGTCGATGAGCGGATGGCGGCCGATGGCAGCCTGGTGAGACCGCTCGATGAGGCAGGTGCGCGCGTGGCGCTGCAGTCGGCCTACGATCGCGGGCTGCGGGCGGTGGCGATTGTGCTGATGCACGCCTATCGCTACCCGATGCATGAGGCGCGCCTGGCAGAGATTGCCGGTGACATCGGCTATACCCAGATCTCGGTTTCGCATCGTGCCTCGCCGCTGATCCGTTTCGTGGCGCGCGCTGACACCACCGTGGTCGATGCCTACCTGTCGCCGGTACTGCGCCGCTATGTCAATCAGGTGGCAGAAGGTCTGCCGGGCGTGCGACTTCAGTTCATGCAGTCCAATGGCGGGCTGACCGACGCCCAGACCTTTCAAGGCAAGGATTCGATCCTGTCCGGGCCGGCGGGCGGCATCGTCGGCATGGCACGCGTCAGTCAGGCGGCCGGCTTTGATCGGGTGATCGGCTTCGACATGGGCGGTACATCAACCGATGTGTCGCACTTTGCAGGCGAATTCGAGCGGGTCTTCGATACGCAGGTGGCCGGTGTGCGCCTGCGCGCGCCGATGATGAGCATTCATACGGTGGCCGCCGGCGGCGGCTCGATCCTGCATTTCGACGGCGCCCGGATGCGGGTAGGGCCGGATTCGGCCGGAGCCAATCCCGGGCCCGCCTGCTATCGTCGCGGAGGTCCGCTCACCGTGACCGATGCCAACGTGATGCTCGGCAAGATCCACCCCGACTTTTTTCCGAAGGTCTTCGGCCCGCAGGGCGATGCGCCGCTCGATCGCACGGTCGTGCGAGATCGCTTCGCGCAGCTTGCACAAACCATCACGCAGGCGACTGGCCGCGAGTTGAGCCCTGAACAGATCGCCCAGGGCTTTATCGATATCGCCAACGCGAATATGGCCGATGCGATAAAGAAGATCTCGGTGCAGCGCGGCTATGACGTCACGCGTTATGCCTTGACAGTGTTTGGTGGCGCCGGCGGCCAGCATGCCTGTGCGGTCGCCGATGCGCTCGCCATGTCGACCGTCATGGCCCACCCGTTTGCCGGTGTGCTGTCGGCCTATGGCATGGGGCTGGCCGAACCGGCCGCGCTGCGCGAACGATCGATCGAACGGCGCCTCGACGATCAGACGCTTGTCGAGGCGATCGAGCAGATCGATACGCTTGATCGCCAGGCCCGCGATGATCTGATCGCGCAGGGCGAACCCGCGGCCAGCCTGCGGGTCGAGCGTCGCGTGCACATCAAGTACCAGGGCACCGATACCTCGGTGTCGGTGCCGCTTGGCGCGATCGACGACATGGTCAGCCGCTTCGAGGCCGGCTATCGACAGCGATTTGCCTTCCTGCTCACCGGCCGCCCGCTTGCGATCGAGTCGGTGAGCGTCGAGGCGATTTCGCCGCGGGAGGCAGACGATGCTCAGAGGGCAGGCGTCGGGCAACGGGGTGCTCCGGGTGGCGCGACAAACAGCCCTACAAACAGCGCAACAAATGGTCTGATCACCGGCGCACCAAGCGGGCAATCCAAGGCGATCGCGATGCCGGCACCGGGCGCAGTCGTTGCGCTCTACTCGGCAGGTGCCTGGCGCGACGCGCCGCTCTTCGATCGCGAGACGCTGTCCCCGGGCGCGGTCATCGACGGTCCGGCGATCGTCAGTGATGCCACCGCGACCACCATCGTCGACCTCGGCTGGCGCGCCGCCATGAGCCCGCGCGGCGACCTGATTCTCAGCCGTGGGGCGCCGCGGCCGTCGTTGCATGCAATCGGCACCGACGCCGATCCGGTGATGCTCGAGATCTTCAGCAATCTCTTCATGTCGATTGCCGAGCAGATGGGCTATCGCCTGCAGAACACTGCGCATTCGGTGAACATCAAGGAGCGGCTCGATTTTTCGTGCGCGGTCTTCGATGCCGGCGGCGCCCTGATTGCCAACGCGCCGCACATGCCGGTGCATCTGGGCTCGATGGGGGCGAGCGTGCAGGCGGTCATTGCCGATAACGCCGGTGCAATCGCCCCGGGCGATGTGTTCGTGCTGAACGATCCCTATCGCGGTGGCACACATCTGCCCGATGTCACCGTGATCACACCGGTCTTCGACACGACCGCGCGCGAGCTGCTGTTCTGGGTCGGATCGCGCGGCCACCATGCCGACATCGGTGGTCTCACCCCCGGGTCGATGCCGCCCAACAGCCGTCATATCGATGACGAGGGTGTGCTGCTCACCAACGTCAGGCTGGTTTCGGGCGGTGTGCTGCGCGAGCGCGAGTTTCGGGCGCTGCTCACCGGTGCGGTCCATCCGGCGCGCAATCCCGACCAGAACATGGCCGATCTGCAGGCACAGGTCGCGGCCAACGAGAAGGGGCGCGAAGAGCTGCTGCGCATGGTCGAGCATTTCAGCCTGCCGGTGGTGCAGGCCTATATGCGCCATGTGCAGGACAATGCCGCTGAATCGGTTCGCCGCGTGATCGGCGCCCTGCATGACGGTCGCTTCGAGCTTCCCTTCGACAATGGCGCAGTCATCAATGTTGCGATCACCGTCGATCATGTCGCGCGACGCGCCCGCATCGATTTCACCGGCACCTCGGCGCAGCAGCCGAACAATTTCAATGCGCCCCTGGCGGTCACCACCGCAGCGGTGCTCTATGTGTTCCGCACCCTGGTCGACGACGACATTCCGATGAATGCCGGCTGCCTCGCGCCACTCGACATCATCGTGCCGCCGGGCTGCATGCTCAATCCGCGTCATCCCGGGGCGGTGGTTGCTGGCAATGTCGAGACCTCGATGGCGATCACCAATGCGCTCTATGGCGCGCTCGGCATCATGGCCTCGGGGCCCAACACGATGAGCAATTTCACCTTCGGCAACCAGCGCTACCAGTACTACGAGACCATCTCGGGCGGCTCGGGCGCGGGCGGCAGCTTCGATGCGCAGGGCCGTCTTACTGGCGGCTTTGATGGCACGGCGGTGGTCCAGACCCATATGACCAATTCGCGCCTGACCGATCCGGAAGTGCTCGAGCTGCGCTTTCCGGTGCGCCTGGAGGGCTACTCGATCCGCCGTCATTCGGGCGGGGCAGGGCGCTGGCATGGCGGCGACGGAGGCGTTCGCAGCATCCGCTTTCTCGAGCCGATGACCGCTTCGATGCTTGGCAACAGCCGGGTCGTGCCGCCTTTTGGCGCAGCCGGTGGCGGCAGCGGTGCGGTGGCCAATAACTACGTCTTGCGTGCTGACGGGCGTGTCGAGCCGATGGGGCATATCGGCAGCGCCGAACTCGCCGCCGGCGACTGTTTTGTCATCGAAACGCCAGGAGGTGGCGGTTTCGGGGCGCAATGAGCAGCAGGGCGGGCCCCGTTATACTTCGGTTTCTCCTCCTAGCCCCTTCGCCAAATGCCCGAAGCACTTGTTTTGCGGGGCGGCGCTGCCCTCTCCGAATTCCGCCGAAGCCGCCTGTTGCAGGCGCTGCAATCGGTCGACGAGGCTGTCGCCGACGTCCAGGCCACCTGGCTGCATGTTGTCTTGTCGGCGCAGCCGCTGTCGCCTGACACGCAGTCGCGGGTCGCCGCGCTGCTCGACGACGGCCTGGCGGTCGCCGCCGAACCCTCTGGCGCCTCCGTGCTCTGGGTCATGCCCCGCCTCGGGACGGTGAGTCCCTGGTCGAGCAAGGCCACCGAAATCGCCCGCTTGTGCGGGCTCGATCAGGTCAGCCGGATCGAGCGGGGCGTGTCCTATGCTCTGACGCTTCGCAAAGGCCTGGGCGGCCTGCTCGCCAGCCTGTTCGGTGTGCGCACCGCCGGCGACGACTTCACCGCCACCCAGCGCGATGCGCTGGCTGCCCTCCTTCACGACCGGATGACCGAATCGGTGGTCGCGCCGGCCGAACACTCTGCCGAGATCGCGGCGCTCTTTGCCGACCTGCCGGGCAAGCCGCTTCAGACCGTGCCGGTCGGTTCCCAGGGTCGCGCCGCACTCGATCAGGCCAACACCGCAATGGGGCTGGCCCTGTCGTCTGACGAGATCGATTATCTGCTCGAGGCCTTTACCGCCGCCGGTCGCGATCCGACCGATGTCGAGCTGATGATGTTTTCGCAGGCCAACTCCGAGCACTGCCGCCACAAGATCTTCAATGCCACCTGGACCCTCGACGGCCAGGCGCAAAGCACCTCGCTCTTCGGCATGATTCGCGCCACCCACGCCGCCCATCCGCAGGGCACGGTGGTCGCCTATTCCGACAATGCTGCGGTCATCGAAGGCGGGCTGTCGCAGCGCTTTTTTGCGATCCAGAAGGGCCAGAACGCTCGCTATGTCTGGGAGCCGACGCTGGTCCACAGCGTCCTGAAGGTCGAGACGCACAATCATCCGACCGCCATCTCGCCTTTTCCTGGCGCGGCCACCGGCTCGGGCGGTGAGATCCGCGACGAGGGTGCCACCGGCCGTGCCTCACGGCCCCGATTCGGCCTCACCGGTTTTCGGTGTCCGACCTGCGCATCCCGGGCTTCGAGCAGCCCTGGGAGAGCGCACAGGATGTGACCGCACCGATCGACGGGCGACCCGGCAACACTGAGGTTCTGGGCGGCCCGCAGCGAATCGCGACACCGCTGTCGATCATGATCGACGGACCGCTTGGCGGTGCCGCCTTCAACAACGAGTTTGGCCGCCCCAATCTGGTCGGCTATTTCCGCACCTACCAGCAGCAGGTCGGCGGCACAGTTCGGGGCTATCACAAGCCGATCATGATTGCCGGCGGTGTCGGCGACATCGATGCGATCCATGTCGGCAAGCACGATCTGCCGCCCGGCTCGCTGCTGATCCAGTTGGGCGGCCCGGGCATGCGCATCGGCCTGGGCGGCGGCGCAGCTTCGAGCATGGGATCGGGCAGCAACACCGCCGAGCTTGATTTCGATTCTGTCCAGCGCGGCAATGCCGAGATGCAGCGTCGCGCCCAGGAAGTCCTCAATGCCTGCCGCGCCCTGGGCGAGGACAATCCGATCCTGTCGATCCACGATGTCGGTGCCGGCGGCCTGTCCAATGCGCTGCCCGAACTGGTCGACGGCGCGCATCGCGGCGCGGTCTTCGACATCGACAGGATTCCCCTGCAGGCCAGTGGCCTGTCGCCGGCCGAAGTCTGGTGCAATGAGTCGCAGGAGCGGTATGTCCTGTCGATCGCGCCCGAATCGCTTGCCACCTTTGATTTCCTGTGTCGACGCGAGCGCAGCCCCTATGCGGTGGTCGGCACGGTCAGCGACGATCGCAATCTCGTGCTCCAGGCCGCCGACGGCAGCAGACCGGTCGACATGCCGCTCGATGTGCTGCTCGGCAAGCCGCCCCGCATGCATCGCGACGGGCAAAGCCGCCAGCGAGCCTTGCCCGCGGTCGATGCCTCCGGACTCGAGCTGAGCGCGGTCGCTCTGAGTGTGCTGCGCCTGCCGGCGGTGGCCTCCAAGTCCTTCCTGATCACCATTGGTGACCGCACTGTGGGCGGTCTGAGTGCCCGGGATCAGATGGTCGGTCCTTGGCAGGTGCCGGTCGCAGACTGCGCGATCGGTCTCACAGATCACAAAGGCTTCACCGGCGATGCGCTGTCGATGGGCGAGCGCACACCGCTGGCGGTCATCGACGCGGCGGCGTCGGCCCGAATGGCAATCGCCGAGTCGGTCACCAACCTGATGGGGGCGCCGATTGCTGCCATCGACACCATCAAGTTGTCGGCTAACTGGATGGCCGCCTGCGGCACGCCCGACGACGACGCTGATCTCTTTCACGCGGTCAAGGCAGCAAGCGATCTGGCGATTGCGCTGGGCATCGCCATCCCGGTCGGCAAGGATTCGCTGTCGATGCGCACTCGCTGGCAGGACGGCGATGGCAGCCCCCTCGAGGTGGTCTCACCGACCTCGCTGATCGTGACCGCCTGTGCCCCGGTCACCGATGTCCGTCGCGCGCTCACGCCC
This sequence comes from uncultured Burkholderiales bacterium, assembly GCA_903831925.1. Classification (GTDB taxonomy): domain Bacteria; phylum Pseudomonadota; class Gammaproteobacteria; order Burkholderiales; family Burkholderiaceae_E; genus UBA4615. Next base: position 6,289 of record CAIKZV010000599.1, on the reverse strand, counting down.
CAGCTGCGAACCGACCTGGGTGATACCACCCTGATCCTCATCGACCTCGGCGAAGGACGCAATCGCCTCGGCGGTTCGGCCCTGGCGCAAGTCACCCAGCAGATCGGCGATGCGGTTCCCGATCTCGCCGATCCGGCGCTGCTGGCGGCCTGCTTTGCAGCCGTGCAGGCGCTCAACACCTCAGGCGAACTGCTGGCCATCCATGACCGATCCGACGGCGGTCTCTTTGCCACGGTCTGCGAAATGGCCTTTGCCGGGCATTGCGGCGTGACGCTCAACCTCGACATGCTGACCATCGATCCGCATTCGTCCGACTGGGGCGACTTCAAGATCAGGCCCGAACAGGTGGCGGTGCAACGCAATGAGCTGAGCATGAAGGCGCTCTTTGCGGAAGAGGCCGGGATCGTGATCCAGGTGCGCCAGTCGGCGCGCGATCGTGTCCTGGGCGTTTTGCGCGAGGCAGGCCTGTCGCGCATCTCGAATGTGATCGGCAAGCCCAACGATCGCGATGTCATCGAGATCTGGCGCGATGCCAAAAAGATCTGGGGAGAACCACGCGCGACCCTCCATGCCGCCTGGAGCGAAACCTCCTACCGCATCGCCGCGCTGCGTGATGATCCGGTCTGCGCCCGCGAGGAGTTCGAGAGCAATGGTTCAGGCGCTCAGCCACCGCTTGCCGTGCATCTCAGCTTCGATCCTGCCGACGATATCGCTGCGCCTTTCATCGGGATCGGTGCTCGCCCGCGGGTCGCGGTGTTGCGCGAGCAGGGCGTCAACAGCCAGGTCGAGATGGCGGTCGCCTTCGATCTGGCCGGTTTCGACGCCTACGATGTCCACATGACCGACCTGATCGACGGCCGCCATCGCCTGCGCGACTTCGCCGGTCTGGTGGCATGCGGCGGATTTTCTTACGGCGACGTGCTGGGTGGCGGCACGGGATGGGCGCGCACCATCCTGTTCAATGCCAGCCTCGCCGCGCAGTTCGTCGAATTTTTCCAGCGGCCCGATACCTTCACCCTTGGGGTTTGCAACGGTTGCCAGATGCTCTCGCAGCTCAAGGCGATCATCCCGGGCGCCGAGCACTGGCCGCGCTTTCGCACCAATCGCTCGGCCCGGTTTGAGGCGCGCTTCGGTATGGTCGAAATCCTCGACTCTCCCTCGATCTTCCTCGCTGGCATGGCCGGGTCGCGATTGCCCATCGCGATTGCGCACGGTGAAGGGCGTGCCGAACATGCCCAGCCAAGCGATGCCGGCAGAGCGCTGGCGGTGCTGCGACATGTCAACGGTGACGGCTCGCCTGCCGGCACCTATCCGGCGAATCCGAACGGTTCCCCGGGCGGCATCGCGGGCTATACCAGCGTCGATGGGCGGGCGACCATCTTGATGCCCCATCCGGAGCGGGTCTTCCGGATGGTCCAGTGGTCGTGGCGGCCGGACGAATCGGTCAGCGGTTCGCCCGGAGTGTCGGGTACGGCAGGCGAATCGCCGTGGATGAGGCTGTTTCGCAATGCCAGGGTGCAACTCGGATGAACCCGGTGCTCACCGACTGCGGCCAGGCAATGCCCCAGAAAGTCATGACATCCGGTTACATTGCTTGCAGTTTTTCCTCGCCGGATGGGCATCCGTCAGATTAGATTGAATGTTCCTGCACTTTTTCAGGTCTGACATCCATGAAATCGCGACTGTTTTGCGCATTTGCTCTGACCGGTTCGCTTGCCCTCGTGCCGGCTGCCCATGCTTATGACGGCAGCGCAGTGGCGGGTGCGGTCTTTGGTGCAGGCGCTGGTGCCATGATGGGCCAGGCCTTTGGCGGTGGAACGGGGGCCGTCGTGGGCGGCATGGTTGGTGCTGCGGCCGGTACCGCCATTGCGACCGCGAATACCCGCGTCTATGCGTCGCAGCCGGTTTACTACCAGCAGCAGGCTTATCCCGTCCGGCCGGTTTACGCCCCTGCGCCTGCCTATGTTCAGGCGCAAGGCTATCTGCCGCCACAGGGCTATGGGCAACCGCAGGTCTATGTCTCGGTGCCGGCTTATGGCGCGAACCCTTACCAGCCGCCTGTCTATCCTCAGCCGGTGGTGGTTTACCGTCCTGGAGGTGGCTACGGCTACCCGCCCGCTTATGGCTACGGCCATCACCACCACGGTGGATGGCGCTGACTGATCACCGACCCAAGGTCTTTCCGACTGCGGGTCGGCTTGACTCAGGCCTTTACGCCGAAGGGATGAAGTCAGGGTCGTTCTGGTGCTTGCGCTCGAATTTCAGGAAATCGTAGTACCCGCATTTGCTGCCGTTAGGATAGCTGCGACAGACCTTGGGTCGAGCCTCGTACACCGTGCAGCGCCGCTCCGTCGTATCGAAAAATCGGCAGATTGAGCCGTAAATCTCGTCCTTCCTGTGTCTGAGGATGCGCTCTCCCGGCTCGTACCAGCGGGTGAAGCGCTTTTCGGCCTGAGCGTCGTCCAGACCGAAATGTCGCGCCAATCGTGCCAGATCAGCGTCTTTGACCTCGATACGCGGATAGCTGCAGCAGTAGCCTGGGCACTTGGAACAGTCGTAGCGAACGATTGGGATGGTTTTCGTCGTCATGGCAATGTGGGTGAGGTGTGCAGGCCCGATCAGGATTCGTCAGCCGATCGGAATGGCAAGCAGCCAGATGATGCACGATACCGAGGCCGCTGCCATGAAGGTGCCGAGCACGATGGCCGCGCTCATTGGCCTTGTATCGACCCCATACCGCTGCGACAGAATGAAGGCATTGCTGGCGGTCGGCAATCCTGCCGCCAGGATTCCCACGGCAGCCATTCCCGGCTCGACCCGAAACAGCAGCATGGCAACGGCCATCAGGGCAGGATGGATTACCAGCTTGATGGCGATCAAACCGCTCACGGTTCGATCGATGACGGCCTTTCGGGCGCCCAGCGATGCCCCGATGCCGAACAGTGCGCATGGCCCGGCGGCTGAGCCGAGCAGCTTTACAAAGGTGTCAGCCGATGCCGGCAGCTTCCATCCGGTTGACGAAAAGACCATCCCCGCGATGATGCCCAGGATCAGTGGCGTTTTCAGCAGGCCAACGATCGATTTCCGGATCCGGGCAGTTCGGGAAATCACAGCCTGATGACTGGTTCGCGCGAACTCGAACAGGACGATCGACATGACGATCACGACGAAGATATCGACGATCAGCGCCATCGCAATGCCCGGCAGTCGCCGCGGATCGCCGAGCTGTGCGATCAGAGGCAGCCCGAGATAGCCGATGTTGCCGTGGGTCGCCGCAAAGGCCAGACCGATGCCTTGTGTGCGATCGGCTTTTTCGACGCCGGCGAGCGCTCGGCTGCCGAAAAAAATGATCAGCGCAGTGACCAGATACGCTGCCACAAATCGCGTGTCGAAGTATTCCGACACCGGATAGGCCGACATTGCCCGAAACATCATCGGCGGCAATGCAAACATGAATACGAAGGTATTGATGCCGTCGATGCCTTCGGTGCTCAGCAGGCTCCGGCGCGCAGCGATCCAGCCGCAAAAAACCAGCGCGAAAACCGGGATCGTGACTTCGAGAACTGTGAGCATGGCAGGCGGGCAGACCCGGCACGATACGGACTGTGACGCCAGTCGGTCAAACGCTGTTGCGATCGCGTCGAATAACCCTTCGGATGAATCGACCCGGATCGAGCGCCTGCGCGAGGCTGCGCTGCAATGGGGCCGGCGTGACATCGATGCGAGCCGCGATCAGTTCGGCCGACAGAACCGACCAGAGCAGCCCCCGACCGCCAAAACCTGCTGCAACCCAAAGGCCGTCGATCGTCGGAAGCGACAGGCGGTCGCGCTGGATGAGGCGGTCCCGCTGCTGCGCAATGCCAGTGATATCGGGCATCGGGCCGGCGAGCGGCAGATGATCGCGGGTCGACAGACGCATCCCGTTCGGATGAAAGCACATTGAGGTTGGCATCGTCGGATTTTCAAGCGACTCGTTGAAGCGTTGCCAGACGGCCGCTGCCGCGCTGGCCTCGCTGGCCATGTCAGATCGGCCTTCGCCGGGAGCCGCGGGCCCAAGCAGGAGGCGGCAGGCGTCAATCGGAATCGCGTGGCCGTTGCCGCCCACCACACACGAGGGCATCGCCGCCGGGGGCAGCGTGACGCACAGGCTGCGCCCGCCGCGCCGTTCGAGGCAGGCCGAGTCGAAAGCATCGGCGAGCGTAAAGACAGGAGCCGAGTGATCGGTGCGGATCGACAGATCGCCAATCTGTGCCCCGGCGGCAATGACGACCTGCGCCGCCTGTGCCAGACATCGCCCGTTGCGATCGAGTGCGTGCCACTGATCGCCGATCCGCTCGAGGCGGCTGACGCGAGCCCGATATCGAGTGTGTATCCCGCTGATCGACCATCCTGCGACCAGGGCAACCGGATCGGCATGACCGGCATCTGCCATCCAGATGCCTCCTGAGCGCAAGCCCACTCCGGCGCGTTCGCGGGCCTGGGCAACACCGACCGCTTCGGCCCATTCAGTCGGGATACCGGCGCAGGCTGCCTGTGCCTCATCAGCGGGGCACAGCTGCAGGCGCCCGCTCCAGCTCACGCCACCAAGGTTATAGAGCCCCCGAGACAGCCGCAGTGCGGTGCGGGTGAGCTGCGACAGCGGCGCATCATCGGGGGTAATCGAGGGATAGTGGGCGAGCGAGGCCTGCCCCGAGGCGCCGGGAAGGGGCCCATCGCCCTGATCCAGGCGCTCGACCGTCCAGCCGCGGCAGGCCAGAGCGAAGGCGCTGGCGCATCCCGCGAGGCCGCTGCCGATGACGAGCGCGTGTCGATCATCCGGGCGCGCCGGCAGGGCAAACGAGCGGCCATGTCGTCGGCCAAGGCGAAAAGCCTGCCGACCTGCCGCATCGACCGACTCACCCTGCATACCGGCATCGGCGAGGCTTGTGTGAATCGATGCGGGTAACTCGGTGCGGTGATCGACAGCAGTGAGCGCAGCGTGTCGATGCGGCGCCAGTCGCGACAGCGCTGCCCGAAGCATCGGCGGGGTCAGGTGATCGTGTGCCTCGACGGCATAGGGCACAAAGAGCGAGTCGATTCGCGGCACCAGCCCCGGCAGCATGCCCGTCGGTGGGCCCTCAGCCAGGGTCAGCTGCACGCGGCCGCCGGCCAGATCGATTCGACTGACGCCCTTGAGCGCGATCGGCCAATCCCCGAGCAGCTGCTGCAGATCGCCGATCAGTGCTCGGCCCGAATCGCCCGCGCACCCGGCGAGTGCCTGCTCGATACGATGCCGATCAAAGCGCTCGCGCAGGGCCTGACGAGACAGGGCCGGTCCGGTCAGAACCGCATAGTGCAGACGCAAGGGACGCTGCGGGTCGTCGTGCCATGCCCTGAGTGTGGCCAGAAACGCTGCGCCGGCGCACAGGTTGAGATCAAGTACCGTCCAGGTCTGCTCGCCCCGCCAGGCGGCCGGCAGATCGCAGGCTGCCAGCAGGGTGGCTGCGGCATGCGCAATGGCATCATTTGGCCCCGCAGTCGAATCATGGCGTGTCATGCGCGGATTATCCGCGCGCGATGAATCTGAAATCCGCCGGGCATCGCATCGGTGTCGTCATGACTCATCGAACAGCGGCAGCGTGCCATCGTCGTTTCGGGTTGCCGCCCTCGCAGTCGGGCCAGGCCCGGTACTCGGCGAGTCATCGACCGGCGACAGTTCGCCCACCCGCACACCCACCAGTCGAATCGGACGTTCAAGCGGGATGCGACCGAGACACTCGAAGGCGAGGCGCCGAATCGACGTACCGTCGTCAAGGGGCATGTCGACGGTTCGGTCGCGGGTGACCGTGCGAAAGTCGGAAAAGCGCAGTTTGATGCCGACGGTGCGGCCGCGATAGCCGCGCTTTTTGAGGTCCTCGCCGACCTGCTTCGACAGTGCCGCGATTGTTTGTGCCAGGGATTGCCAGTCGCGAACCGGGTGAAGATCGTTCTGGAAGGTGGTCTCGCGGCTGCGCGAGCGCGGCTCGGGATTGAGCTCAAGCGGGCGGTCGTCCTGACCATGGGCTGCCCGGTGCAGCCACTGCCCATAGCGGGGCGAAAACTGCTCGCACAACCACGCCGGTTCGCAGGCGGCAAGCTGCCCGATGGTGGCGATGCCGAGCTCGCTCAGTCGGGCATCGGCTTTCGGACCGACCCCGGGAATCTTGCGGGCGGGCAGGGGCCAGATGCGCCGGCTGATGTCATCGATGCCAATGAGGCTGATGCCACGCGGTTTGTCCAGGTCGGAGGCGATTTTTGCAATCAGCTTGTT